>CAZLBQ010000362.1:0-6645 GCA_964557745.1 uncultured Anaerolineales bacterium | reverse complement strand
GGTCAGGGCGGGCAAGATGATGCCCTGCGCCGAGTCACCGCTGATGGCAGGCAGGATCTGCAAGCGGATCGAGATGAACAGGATGAGCAACTGGCCCAGCCAGAACAGTGGCATCGACACGGCGAGCAGGGCGACGATCATGAGCAGCGTGTCGAGCCAGCTATTCTCAAACAGGGCGGCCAGGATGCCCAGTGGCATGCCGATGAGAACGGCGACCAGGAGCGCGACGACGCTCAGTTGTAGTGTCTGGAGCGCCGCCGCGCCGATAAGGTCGGTGACGGGCTGCTGGAACCGAATCGACTGGCCCAGGTCGCCCCGCGCCGCGTTGGCGATGAAGCGGGCGTACTGCACGGCCAGCGGCTGGTCCAAGCCCATCGTCTTGCGCAGCTGCTCGACGCGCTCCGGCGTGACCGAGCCCGCCTCAGCCCCGGCCAGCATGAGCTGAACCGGGTCGCCCGGCAGGGCGTGCATAATCATGAACACCAGCGTGGCGACCAGTGCGAGCACCGGAAGCATGGCCGTCAGGCGCTGGCCGATGTAGCGGGTCATAGGGCCTCCGCCGTCAGCCGTCACTTCTCCACGTACATGTCCTTGACCAGGAACCAGCTACCCGTCGCGCCGAGCTTGAAGCCCTTGACCTCGCTCTTGAAGGCGTAGTAGATGGGGTTGTCGAGCGTCGGCAGCGACGGCGTGTCCTTGGCCAGGATTTGCTGCGCCTCGCTGAAAAGTTGGCAGCGCGTGGCGGCATCGCCGGTCTGCTCGGCCTTGAGGAGGATCTGGTCGAGGCTGTCGTTCTTGTAGCGCGACCAGGCCCAACCGCCGGGGCGCAGGTTGCCCGAGTACCACGAGTTGTACAGCACGTCAGGCTCGAAGTCGCGCAGGCGCTGGTACATCAGGTCGAAGTCGCCCGACGTGGTCTTCTGCAACTGGACCGGCCCAGGGATAACCTCGATCTTCATGTCAACCCCAATCTGACGGAACTGGGCGGACAGGTACTCGCCAATCTCCTGGGTGTGGAGCATGCTCATGGTGAACTGGAGCGGCTTGCCGTCCTTCTCGCGGATCTTGGTGTTGGGGTTGACCTTCCAGCCCGCCTCTTCGAGCAGCGCCTTCGCCTTCTCCATGTCCGGCTTGTAGGTGTCCTCGATGCTCTTGTTGTAGCAGCGGCTGAACTTGGTCAGCGGGCCTTTGAGCGGCGTGTAGTTGCCGTCAAACAGCGTCGCGTTCATCTTGTCGACGTCGTAGGCGTAGCGCAGCGCCTGCCGGACGCGGACGTCGTCGAAGGGCGGCTTGCTGACGTTGAACATGAACTGCATGCCGGTGCCGGGCTGGTAGCCAGGTACGACCTGGAAGTCGGTCTTGCCCTTATAGTTGGGCAGGGCCGGGGCCGGCAGTTCCATGACCATGTTGGCCTCGCCCGTCTTGAGGATCTCGCCCAGGACGGCGGCCTCGCCGACGAAGCGCACCGTGATGGTATCGAGATAGGCCGGACCGTCGTGGCCCTGCATGGGCGCGCTGCCCTTGTAGTTCGGGTCCTTAGTGAACTTGACGTGGCTGCCCTTGACCCACTCGGTCAGCTTGTACGCGCCCGACCCGACGAGGTTCCGCTGGAAGTCCGCGCCGAACTTCTGGACCGCCGTCGGCGACCAGACGGGCATGATGCTCAAGCCCCACAGCAGGCTGGGGACCGGGTTGTTGTACTCGATGCGCAAGGTCGTAGCGTCGGGCGCGCTCGACGCCTTGAACTCCTTGGCGCCGATGTAGTTCGCCATAAGCGCCGACTTGGTATCGGGGTTCATGACGCGGTCAATATTGAACTTGGCCGCTTCGGCGTTGAAGGGCGTGCCGTCGTGGAACTTGACGTCGGTCCGCAGCTTGAACTCCCACGTCTTGCCGTCCGGCGACACCGTCCAACTCGTCGCCAGGCCGGGCTTGTACTCGCCCTCGCTGGTCAGCGTCACCAGCGGGTCGGCGACGAAGGAGTTGAGCAGCCAGGTTGTCGCGTACGGGTCCACATGGGCGTCCATGTTGGCCGGTTCGGACGAGGCGGTGGTGGCGACGACGAGGTTGCCGCCGCGCGCCGCCGCTTTGGGAGCCTCTTTGGCCGCCGGGGCCGTCGTTGGTGCAGCGGCCTTGGGGGCCTCCGTTGGAGCCGCCGCCTTGGGCGCGTCGGCCTTGGGCGCTTCGGGCGCGGCGGGGGCGGGGGCCGCCGCCGGCTGCGCGCAGCCCGCGACGACGGTGAGCACGAGAACCAGACCGAGCCAGCGCAAGAGCGTCTTCATGGTAGCTTCTCCTCCTGGTGAGAATTCACATAGACGAACACCACGCAACGCGGACACCGGTCACGCTACACCATGCGCTTGCCGCCCACGAACGTCATCTCGACGTTGCCAATGGCGTCCAGGTCGTCCAGCGGGTTGCCGTCCACGACGATGACGTCGGCCAGCTTGCCCGCCTGCAACGTACCCAGCTTCTTGTCAACCCGGTTGATCTGCGCTGCCACGCTGGTCGCGCTGCGGACGGCGCCGTAGTTGTCGGGCACGACGCCAATCTTGACCATGAACTTCATCTCCGGCGCGATGACGTTGTGGCCGACGGCCGGGCTGCCCGCGTCGGTGCCAAAGCCAATCACCACGCCTGCCTTGGCCGCTGCCTGGAGTCCAGCGTAGCGCTTGGGGTCAGCGACGGCGCGCTGGCGCTCCTCGATTTTCCACTCGGGGATGCCGAACTTGCGGGCGATCTCCGGCACGCTCTGCATGACCAGCGGCGCGAACGTCGTGACAATGGGAATCTTCTTGTCCAGTAAGAGTTGGATGGTCTCCTCGCTCATACTGCCGCCGTGCTCGACACAGTCCACGCCGAACTTCGCCACGCGGTTGATGCAGGCGTCGAACGTGGCGTGGGCGGTGATGGGCAAGCCGTTGCGGTGCGTCTCGTCGATGACCGCTTCCAACTCAGCGTCGGTGAACTCGCACAGGTCATGGCAGGCCATGACCTTGATGAGGTCGGCCCCCGCCCGGACCTGCTCGCGGACGGCGCGGCGCATCTCGTCGGGGCCACTGGCCTCGCGGCAGCACCAGTAGGTATGGCCGCCGGTCTGGATGATGGCCTCACCACAGATGAGCAGGCGGGGGCCGGGGAAGATGCCCTGCTCGACGGCCTGCTTGGCGTAGATGTTGGACTGGTTCATGCCCAGGTCGCGCACGGTCGTGACGCCCGAGCGCAGGCTGATGAGCATGTTGCCCGCCGCCTTGTAGGCGCTGATCTCCGGGCGGTCGTCCATCGACTGGCGCGCCAGGTCATGCACGCCGTCCCAGGCCAGGTGGGCATGGCTGTTGAAGAGGCCGGGCAGGATGGTCCCGCCCGTGTCGACCATCTCGGCGTCGGTCGCGCCGAGGTCGGCGCGGCGGCCGACGGCCTTGATCTTGTCGCCCTCCATCTCGACAAAGCCATCCTCGATGACCTCGTCCCCCGCGCAGGTTAGGACGCGGCCCAGCAGGACGCGGTGGCCGGTCGGCAGGTCGAACATGGGGGCGGTGATTTTCTGGTAGCGCCAGGCAGGTGGTTCAGGCATAATGTCCTCCGGTGAGGGTCGTGGGTTCAAGGTTCCAGACCTGCCAGGTTTTGAAAACCTGGCAGGTCTGGATGCGGACTACACAGCTTCGACGTCAACCCAGCATCGCTCGGCGTCGGAGCGGCGGATCGCGTCCAGGACGGCTTGGCAGCGCAGGCCGTCGTCAAAGGTAGCGACGCCCTGGGGCGCTCGGCCCTCGCGGATAGCGGCGACCATCTCCCGCGCCAGCCGCACAAACGAGACATTCCACACGCTGGGCGTGACGCCGGGCAGGTCGAACAGCGGGTCGGGGGCGGTAAACTCTGTCGGACCGCTCTCGCCTGCCCGCTGGCCCCACAGCCGGTCGTCCTTGTCGAGGACGAGGCTGCCCTGCGCGCCGTGAATTTCGAGGCGCGCCCCACCGGGCAGGCGGGCGACGTAGCTCTGCAGGATGTTGACCTGCGCCCCGTTGGCGAAGCGCCCAATCACGCTGTACTGGTCGTCGGACGTGACGGGCTTCCACTCGCCGGTCTTCGGGTCGGGGCGCTGCTTGACGTAGGTGTTGAGGTCGGCGCTGACCGCGGTGATGTCGCCGATAAGCCACCGCAGCAGGTCTACCTGGTGCGACGCGCTCGCCCCGACGCCACCCCCACCCTGCGCCTTATCGGACCACCAACTCCACGGGGAGTTCGGGTCGGCGCGAAAGCCGCCCACGGTCTGGAAGAAGGCGTGGTAGACCTCTCCGACGTAGCCCTCGTCGAGCAGGGCCTTCATGCGCAGACGCGTCGGGTTGAAGCGAAGCTCGTGGTCAATGACGTGGACGACGCCCGCCCGGTGGGCCGCCTCGGTCATGGCGCGGGCCTCCGCCACGTCCATCGCCATGGGCTTCTCGCACAGGACGTGGCAGCCCTTGTCGAGGGCGGCCAGGGTCATGGGGTGGTGCAGGGCGACTGGCGTCACGACGGCGACCAGGTCCAGGTCAAGCTGGTCGAGCATGACGCGGTAGTCGGTGAACCAGTGGGGGATGTCGTGCTGGCGGGCGGCAGCCTCGACGCGAGCGGGTGTGCCGCTGCACAGCGCAACGACCTCGCAGCCCTCAGTGTGGCGGAAGCCAGGCGCCATCGCCGAGACGCCAAAGCCGCTGCCGATAATGGCGACCTTAATGTTATCTTGAGTCATGCGTCACTCCTGAACAGGGAATAGGGGTTAGGGATTAGCAGGATGCCTGTCAACGTCCTCCCTGGTCCCTAGTCCCTAGCTCCTGGCCCCTATTTACCAGCGGCCGAGTTCCTTGAGCGCCTCGCCCACCGCCGCCATCTCGGTCAGGTTGGCCTCGGAGTAGTTGCGAGAGATGAGGACGCCGCTGGCGCCGCCCTCGTAAGCAGCCTTGACGGCCGCCTTGGCGTCGGCGGGAGTGATGACCTTACCACCGGGGCCGCTGGGCGCGCCCAGGCCGATACCCGGGTAGACCTTGCACTTACCATCGGTCGCTTCGACCAGGTTGGCGGTCCACTTGCGGATGTAGTCCGGGCTGAAGCCGGCCATGGGCAACTCGGCTAGGGGCCCGATGTCGAGGCCGAGCAAGGTCGCCATGCCGTCCACAACGGCCTCCGGCGAGGCGTCGCGCAGGATGGTCTGCTGCCAACCACGGGCAAACTTGGCGAAACGCGCCCCGGCCGGCACGTCGTACAACACCGGCTTGAGCCAGTCGGCGTGATACTTGAGGTCGGCGAAGTCGTACTGGGCGCGCAGGTAGGGGTTGAAGGTGTTGATGATCTGCCAGATGCCGTAGCCCATCTCCAGCTTGGGGTTGAAGAACTTGACCGTCCCGCCAATCATATAGTAGAACGCCTGGTGGGCATCCAGCCACATCTTCTCCCACTGGAGGACTTCAGGGTAGTGGAGCAACTGGCGCAGGAAGGTAACGAAGAAGCCGTCGCGCGGCTGCGCGCCGCCCTTGACCTCGGCCAGCCAGGCCTCGATCTTGGTGTAGCCCTCAATGGCGCGCTGGATGTCGATGCCGCGCTGGTGGGCCTCCTCGCGGAAGTAACGGTCGAAGCCGGTCGTCGTATCCCCGCCCAGCAGGTCCATGAGCGGGCTTTGTCGCTCGATGCCCCACAGTAGGCCGTCGAGTTCGTGATTGTGGAACCAGTCGTCGAGAACAGCGCGCCACCACGCCTGGTAGTGCGGGTTCATGAGCGAGGGGCGCGTCGCCAGCCGACCACGATGGTCCACGTCGAGGAAGTGGTGCCAGCCGGGCTGCCAGAGATGGCGGATGGTCGACTGCGCGGTCTCGCAGTAGTAGGGGTAGACCTTCATGCCGCGCTGCTTCGCGGCAGGGATGACATCGGCGAAGGTATCGAAGCCCTCGTAGAGCGGGTCGGGGGCGGTGAAGTGTTGGACTTTCGTCGCCTCGTAGTACTTGGGATCGTACTGCCAGAACGCGCCGCCCTTGAGGTTGTCCGGCTCGGCGGGGCCATGATCAGGGTAGCCCTCAGTGGCGCGGCCGGCGTTGCCCCGGCTCCACGACAGCGCCGAGATGCACAGCGCGTTGACGCCGGCTTTCTCCTGGAGCCAGTCGAGGACCGGCTCGACCCCCTCGTCGACGAAGCTGATGGCTCCAATCTGGATGCCAACGAAGTCTTTGGGCATGGTCTCTCCTGCGAACGAGATTGGGATGTTCGTATGTGGATTGACGATTGTCGACAGTCGTCTTGAGGCAGGAGTTTAGCACGGTTGTGTTGGCATGTCAAGACCGCATTGATTGACGATTGAGGATTGACAATTGACGATTGGCAGCCGACACGGGTATACTCAGCCATCTTCGGCGCGAGGAGACCCTGGCCCATGGCTCTCACACCCCTCGACTATCTGTTCATCGCCCTGGCCGCCGTCGCGGGCGGCGCCGTCAACGCGCTCGCCGGCGGTGGCACGCTCATCACCTTCCCCGCCCTGACCGGCGTCGGCCTCCCGCCCGTCAACGCCAACATCACCAACACCGTCGCCTTGTCGCCGGGCTACCTGAGTGGGACGATGGCCCAGGCGAAGGACATGGAGGGGCAGTGGCGGCGCTTGCGGCTGCTGGCCACCAC
>CAZLBQ010000361.1:0-6669 GCA_964557745.1 uncultured Anaerolineales bacterium | reverse complement strand
CGCGACATCGGCGTCGTCTTCGGCCAGCGCACCCAGTTGTGGTGGGACCTGGCGCTCATCGAGTCGTTGAACATGGTGGCGCGCATCTACGAAGTGCCCGACGCCCGTTTCAAGGCGCTGCTCGACGAGTTCGCCGAGACGCTCGAACTGGGGGAGTTGCTCCACCAGCCCATCCGCACCATGTCGCTGGGCCAGAAGATGCGCGCTGAACTGGCAGCGACCCTCATCCACGAGCCGCGCATCGTCTACCTCGACGAGCCGACCATTGGCCTGGACCTCATCGTCAAGGAGCGCATCCGCGACTTCATCCAGCAGCAGAACCGCGAGCGCGGCACGACGGTCATTCTGACCACCCACGATCTGGGCGACATCGAGCATCTGTGCCGCCGCGTCATCATCATCGACAGCGGCAAGCTCATCTACGACGGCCCGCTCGCCCTTATCAAGGAGCGCTTCGGCAAGTACCGCGAGATCACCTTCGACACCGCCCACGCAGTGGATGGCGTGAGCGTCCCGCCGGGCGCGGAGGTCGTGTCGAGCGCGGAGCGCCAACTCGTGCTGCGCTTCGACCGTACGCGGACGACGGCCAGCCAGGTGGCGGCGGCGCTCATGAACCAGGTCGAGGTAGTCGACTTTGCCCTGGCCGAGCCGGACCTGTCGGCCATCATCAAGAGCATCTATCGCGGCGCGCTCCGCGAGACCGAGGCGCTGCCAACGCCTGACGGCCAGCCGCAAGCCGTCGAGGTAGGATAGAGCGATGGCGACCACGATGCAGCGTCCCCTGTCGTTCGTCCCCCGCCTGGTGCGCCGCTATGGCGCCCTGGCCGCCATGACGCCCAAGTTCTTCCTGGCCTACAGCATCTGGGTCTGGATGCAGTGGGCCGTCCAGGCCATGGCCATGACCATCACCGTCTACTTCTGGCGGGCGGTGTACGGCGAGCAGACGGTCATCGCCGGCCTCAGCCAGGCCCAGACGCTCAACTACACCCTGCTGGCGCTGGTCTTCTCGCCGCTGGCGTTCAACACCTCGTTTATCTACTGGTTCGGCCACCTGCTCAAAGAGGGGCAAATCGCCATCGAACTCCTGCGCCCCCTCGACTTCCAGGGCGGTCAGTACGTGTCGCGCGTGGCCGAACTGGTCATGGACCTGGTGATGCAGACGCCCTTGCTCATCCTGGCCGTCGTCGTGTTTGGCGTCCGCCTGCCTACCGACCCGCTGACGTGGGCCGTCTTCGTCGTCTCGGCCCTCATCGGCCACGCCGTGCTGTTCTTCTTTGACTGGACCGTGGCCTGCCTGTCCTTCTACACGACGGAGAACTGGGGGCTGAGCGTCGTGCGCTATGGCATCGGCCTGTTCGCCAGTGGCATGCTCGTGCCGCTGGCCCTCATGCCTGACTGGTTGCGTGGCGTCCTCCTGGCGCTGCCCTTTGCCCAGTCGCTGTACGTCCCGCTCGCCTTCCTGACCGGTATCACGCCGCTGGCCGAGGCGCCGCGCCTCTGGGCGCTGCAACTCCTGGCGCTGGCCGTCCTCATCGTCGTCTCGCGGGCGGTGTTCAGCGTCGCCATCCGCCGCGTCACCGTCCAGGGAGGGTAGACTTGGAGCACTCATGCGACGCTACTTGAGCCTGTACGGGCTATTCCTGCGCCAGCGGTTCAAAATCCTGATGGAGTACCGCGTCAACTTTATCATCGGCGCGGCGGGCACACTCTTCGAACAGGTGGCGGGCCTGCTGACCATCTGGGTTGTCATGCAGCGCGTGCCGAGCCTCAATGGCTGGACGTACTACGAGTTACTCCTGATCTACGGCCTGCTCGGCTTGTCCAAGTCGCTGACCTACATGTTCGCGGACAATCTGTGGACGGTCGGGCGAGAGTACATCCGCAGCGGCGGCTTCGACCGCTTCCTGGTGCGGCCCATCGACCCGCTCTTCCACCTGCTGGCCGACCGCTTCGACCACCAGGGCCTCGGCCACTTCCTCATCGGCGCGGCCCTGGTCGGGACGGCCTTCAACCAGTTGGGCATCGCCTGGACGACGGCGCATGCCGCCTACCTGGTCGTCGCCGTTGTCAGCGGCGGCCTTATCTTCATCGCCCTCAACCTCATCACCTGCGTCAGCGCGTTCTGGATCATGGACTCGGTGCCCGTGACACGAGTCATCTTCGAGATGAACGAGTTTGCCAAGTATCCTCTCTCGATGTATAACCGAGGCATCCAGATGGTGCTGACGTGGGCGATCCCGTTTGGCTTTGCGTCGTTCTACCCGGCCAGCTTCTTCCTGGGCCGCGACGTCGGCGCGCTGGCCTGGCTCGGGCCACTCGTGGCCGTCACCTTGCTGCTCATCAGCTACCAGGTGTGGCTGTTCGGCCTGCGCCACTACGCCAGCACGGGGTCGTGAGAGGTATAGCTCTCCCCCTTGCCTGTGGAAAAAAGGGACAAGGAGGTTGATGGTGGCGCGTCCGTTGACACGATGGGGAGGTTTAGCGGCGGCGCTGGCTGGCGTGCTCGGCATAGGCC
Organism: uncultured Anaerolineales bacterium; assembly: GCA_964557745.1. Lineage (GTDB taxonomy): Bacteria > Chloroflexota > Anaerolineae > Epilineales > JAHCIE01 > JAHCIE01. The sequence continues at coordinate 4,154 of CAZLBQ010000361.1, read as the reverse complement.
TGGCGCTAGTCTTCCCGATTGCCTATGCCTTACTAGGTCTAGAGACGTCTCAGCAAGTAGTGGCTTGGACCGCGACGGTCCAGACGCCCGTGAAGATGGCGCTCTGCCTGTCCTGGCTATTGCAGATGGCCGGTCTGGTGGGAGTTCAAACGCGGCAAGCCGCCTCCAGTCGTCCTGAACATGGTATTCGAAGCGTCACCTGGGTTATCCACTCCCACTCTCGTGGCTGCTGTCCTGTCAATACTACACCAGCTAGGCTGGGTCGGGCTGGGCTACGCCCTGTGGTCTGCGGGCGGGCCTTCGCAGCCCGCGTCAGTGGATTCGTCATCAGGAGAGAGTCATGGACTTAGGCTTGCGTGATCAAGTAGCCATTGTCACCGCCGCCAGCCGAGGGCTGGGTAAGGCGGTGGCGCTTCAGTTCGCCCGCGAGGGCGCGCGCATCGTCGTCTTTGCCCGCCAGGCCGACCGCCTGGCCGAGGTCGTCAAGGAGTGCGAGGCGCTGGGCGCGCAGGTCCTAGCCGTCGCGGGCGATGTGACCAACGAGGCGGACGTCCAGCGTCTGGTCCAGGCCACCCTGGACCGCTTCGGGCGCGTGGACATCCTCGTCACCAACGCTGGCGGCCCGCCGGCCGGGGGCTTCACGGCGTTGACGATGGACCAGTGGGAGGCGGCGTGCCAGTTAACGCTGCTGAGCGCCGTGCGGCTCATCCAGGCCGTCGCACCGGTGATGCAGCGCCAAAAGAGCGGGTCTATCATCAGCATCAACTCGATGACCGTCAAGCATCCGGTCGCCGGGCTGACGCTGTCCAACGCGATCCGCGACGCCGTCCACGGGCTGGTCAAGACACTGTCCATCGAATTGGCGGGCGACGGCATCCGCGTGAACTCGGTCCTCCCCGGTTGGACGCGGACCGAGCGTGTCGACGAGATTCTCGCCTTCCGCGCTAAGAACAGCGGCCGTGCGGTGGAGGAGGTCGAGCAGGACATCACCCGCGACATTCCCATGGGCCGCATGGGCCGCCCCGACGAGTTCGCCCACGCCGTCGTCTTCCTCGCCTCACCGTCTGCCTCATACATGACGGGTCAGGCGTTGCTCGTCGATGGCGGGATGTACCGCGGCAAGTTGTAGGGGACTATCGATGGATCGCGAGGCGCCGTGGACTTGACACACCCCCTCACCAGTCCCTACCTGGGGCGTCGTGTTCTGTGGGCCTACTGCATCTACCTGGTCCTGGTCGTCCTCGCGTTCGGCATTGGCTTCTGGTGGCTGCCACGGGGCGTTTTCCTGGCGACGCCCATCACGTTTCTAGGTCGCGTGGCCGGGCAACCGTCCAGCCTGCTATCCCAGTACGTGGCAACGGTCGGCTTCAATCTCCTATTGGCCTTTGGCCTGGGCGCGGGGTTGAACCTTCAACGGGTGCGGGGTCTTCCCACCGGCTATGTTTTTCTCTTCGTCCAGGGCTTCATCAGTGGACTGATAGCGGGCACCAACTCGTTCGCCAACCCCGTCATCTCCCCGTACACACGGGAAGGCTGGTGGCTGGCTTTCCGCATTCAACACCTGGAGATGCTCGGCTATGCCTTGATCATCGCCTCAACGGTGGCTATCGGCCTATGGAACTATAGCGATTGGCTGCCCTGGCGGGCCAGGGAGACCAGGCTCAAGACGTGGCGCGCGATACGCTTGACCCGTGGTGAAGTGCTGGGTATCCTGCTAGGTGTGGTGGTTATCGGCCTGGCAGGTTTCAATGAGACTATGATGGGGGAGGCAGTTTGAACAATCTAGATACACTCGCTGACAAAATCCTGGCCGGCCTGGAGGCGAAGAACGCGGCGCGCGAGGAGGCCCTCAAGCTCTCGCGTTCCCTGGTCCAGCACGCCTCGAAGACCATCCGCGCCGTCCACCGCCACGAGTGGGATGACGCCGTCACTCTGCTGACGGAAGCCAAACGCATCGCAGACGCCCTCAAGACGGCGACCGAGGCTCGCCCCGAACTCTACTCGGCGGGCTATGCCCAGGATGCCCTCAAGGAGTACGCCGAGGCGCATATCACGCTGGCCCTGGCCCGCGAGCAGGACCTGCCGGACCCGGACACGCTGGGCGTCGAGTACGCCGCCTACCTCAACGGGCTGGGGGAGGCCATCGGCGAGATGCGCCGCCACAGCCTGGACCTCATCCGCCGCAACGACATCGAGCGCGCCGAGCGGCTGGTTGAGGCGATGGACGAGGTCTACGCTTTCCTGACGACGGTGGACTACCCCGACGCGGTCACCAATGGGCTGCGGCGTACAACCGACATGGTGCGGGGGGTGACGGAACGCACGCGGGGCGACCTCACTACCGCCGCCCGCCAGGAGAAGCTCCAGGCGGCGCTGCGGGACTTCGAGCGGCGCCTGGGCGGGGAGGATTAATCATCCTCCCCTTTTTCGTGCCCCGTAATCCGGACTGAGACACACGCAAACAGCACTTAACCGGGAGGAAATATCGGCTCATCGACTGACTCGCGTCGACCGCGCCTGATCCGCGCCAGCGAGGTCGGGCAGTATGCCTACTGCGCGCGGGCCTGGTGGTTGACCAACGTCAAGGGCGTCACGCCCGACATGGCGCGCCTGGCACGCGGGACCGAGCGCCACGCCCAGCATGGGCGTGCGGTGCGCCTGGCCGTCTGGCAGGTGCGCGTCGGCCTGGCGTTGCTCGCGCTGGCTGCCTTCCTCATCGCCTGGTCCTGGCTACGCTAAAGGATGGTTGAAGACCGTCAGGTCTCTGCAAGGCAAGCCAGGATGACCGTCCTGGCTTTTTTGTTCCATAATGAAATAGGCTACAATTGGCCCATAGACAGGAAGAAACGCCCGTCACACCCATTTCCCTGAGGTTAACAATGACAGTTGCCACGCGGACCCTGCCCCGCTGGGACATGACCCCCATCTTCCCCAGCCTCGACTCGCCCGGGTTTGACCATGCCTTCAGCGGCGTCAGCGCTGCCATCACCAGTTTGGTCGACACCTTCGACAGCCAGGGCATCGACAAGCACGCCCCCGCGCCCATGGACGATGCCACGGCCCAGACCTTCGACATGCTAGCCGAGCGTCTCAACCAGGTATCGGACGACGTGCGTACCGTGTACGCCTACCTCACGGCGTTTGTCACCACCAACTCCCGCGACAACCTGGCCCAGGCTCGCATGAGCGAGTTGCAGCAGCACATCGTGAAGCTCAACCAGTTGGGCACGCGCTTCACGGCCTGGCTTGGCTCGCTGGACGTCGAGGGCCTCATCCAGCGGTCGGCCGTCGCCCAGAGCCACGAGTTCATGCTGCGCCGCGCGAAGGTCGAGGCGGAGCATCTTATGTCACCGGCCGAGGAGGCGCTGGCGGCGGAACTCAACGTGAGCGCGGGCACGGCGTGGGGCAAGCTGCACGGCAACGTGACCTCGCAACTGGCGGTGCCGCTGGAACAGGGCGGTGAGACGCAGACCCTGCCCATGAGCATGATCCGCGCGCTGGCGACCGACCCCGACCGCGAGACGCGGCGGCGCGCCTACGAGGCCGAGTTGGAGACGTGGGCGAAGTGGGCGGTGCCGCTGGCGGCGGCGCTCAACAGCATCAAGGCCGAGGTGAATACGCTGGTGCGGCACCGGGGCTGGGGCACGGCCCTCGATCAGTCGCTATTCGACAACAATATGGACCGCCAGTCGCTGGACGCCATGCTCAACGCGGCGCGCGAGTCCTTCCCCGACTTTCGCCGCTACCTGCGCGCTAAGGCGAAGGCCCTCGGCGTGCCGGCCCTGGCGTGGTACGACATCTTCGCGCCGGTCGGCAAGACCCAGACGGTCTGGGGCTACGACGACGCAACGTCATTTATCCAGGACCAGTTCGGCTCGTACTCCGACCGTCTTCAAGGGTTCGCTAGCCGCGCGTTCCAGGAGAGCTGGATCGACGCCGAGCCGCGTGAGGGCAAGCGCGACGGCGGCTACTGCATGGGCGTGCGCGCCGACGAGTCGCGCATCTTCATGAACTATAAGCCGTCGTTCAACAGCGTCTCGACGCTGGCCCATGAGTTGGGGCACGCCTACCACAACCTGAACCTGGCCCAGCGCACGGCCATGCAGCGCGACACGCCGATGACCCTGGCGGAGACGGCCAGCACGTTCTGCGAG
>CAZLBQ010000360.1:0-6674 GCA_964557745.1 uncultured Anaerolineales bacterium | reverse complement strand
CCGTGGACGATAGCGTAAAGGCGTATACACGCCTGATAGACGCAAAAAAGAGGCCACAAGCGGACCTGCGACAGGTAATTCTACGCCGGTCGGCCCCTGGTGTCAAATCTTGAATTACTTCTTCATTACTCAACACAGGCGGCTCGCCCACCACCGGCGCGAGCCGCCTCTTGTCAGACGCACGAGAGTGACCAGTCTTACGACGATACCCTACTCATACTGCAAAGCGCGGATAATATCCATGCGCGCGGCCTGACGGGCGGGTAGGATGGCAGCCAGGACGCCGAACAGCAGGCCGATGGCGACGGCGGCCAGCAGGCCGGAGTACGGGAAGGCGTAGGTGATGGGGTAGCCCTGCGTGCTCATCGCCAGCACCAGGATATAGCCCAGGTACAGCCCGGCCAGCAGGCCGAACGCCGTCCCGATGGCGGCCAGCAGCAGCGCCTCGGTCATCACCATGCGCCGCACCTGCCGCCGCGTGCTGCCGATGGCGCGCAGCATGCCAATCTCCCGCGTCCGCTCGATCACGCCAATCGCCAGCGTGTTGAGCAGGGCGATGAGCGAGGGCATGGTCAGGACGCCCAGCAGCAGGAACAGGATGCCAAACATGGCGTTGAAGAGTTGACGGTTCTGTTCGATATAGCCCCGCCCGGACACCAGCGAGAACTGCGGGTAGTCCTTGAGGATGTCCTTGAGCCGCGCCTCGACCGCCGAGGCGTCGGCGTCGGGCTGGAGGTTGACCTGGATGAACACGTCCTCCGACTTACGGAAGTCGGTCTGGAGGTTGGCCTGCGAGATGTACGCCGTGCTGAGCTTGGCGTTCAGGTAGTCGCCCCCGACGGCCACGACAGTGTAGGGCTTGACGCCCGTCGGCGTCGACAGTTGGACGACGTCGCCCGTCTTGACGCCCGCCTGGGCCGCGAAGATACCGTTGGCGATGAGCATGCGGTCGTCGGCCAGGGCACTGTAGGCCGAGGCCGCGTCCCCCGCCTTGAAGGTCAGGCTCGCCACGCGCGGGTAGACCTGCGGGTCGATGCCCAGGATGACGACGGCGTGCCCGTCCCCGGATGAGGCGGCGTAGCGCAGCGTGCTGACGACGGCGACGCCCGGCGTGTGGCGAATCTTGTCCGCCAGCTCGCCCTTCGCCCCGACGTTGCCCTGCCACAGCCCGACGGCCGGCGGCATCAGCAGGTAGTCGCTGCCCAGGCTGCGCTGCAGGATGTCCAGGAAGCCGCCCGTCAGCGACCACACCAGGCCGCCCGCCGCCACGATGAGCGCCAGGCCAATCATCGTGGCGCTGGCCGTGATGGCCGCCCGCGAGGGCTGGCGCGCCAGGTTGCTCTGGGCGATGCTGGCCGTGCCGTCGCGGGCGACGAGCACCGCCATCAGCCCGCCGAATACCGACGCCAGGGGCCGCACGAGGGTGGGCGCGATGAGGACCAGGCCGACCAGGAAGGCCAGGCAGCCAGGCGAGGCATACTGGACGCCCCCGGCGACCAGGCCGCCGATGCCGAGCGCGACCAGGACCAGGCCGACAGCGAAGCTGACGCGCGACGTGCGGCGCTGGGTGTCGGGCGCCGACGGGCGCAGCGCCTCCAGTGGGCTGACGCGCGTCGCGCCTAGGGCGGGCGCCAGCCCCGCCAGGACGGTGATGCCCACGCCCAGGATGGCCGTTGTGACGAACAACTGCGGCGACACGACGGGCGCGCCGATCTGGACGTGGACGTACTGCCGGATGACGCCGCTCTCCAGGGCCAGCAGGCCCGCGCCGAGCAGGTAGCCCAGTCCGACGCCGACCGCAGTGCCCAGGATGCCTTGCAGCAGCCCCTCGACCAGGATGATGCGAATGATGGTCCAACGGCTGGCCCCGATGGTCCGCAACAGGCCAATGTCGCGCCGCCGCTCGGCGACAATGGTGCGAAAGGTGTTGAGGATGATGAAGCCGCCCATGAACAGGGCCAGGAAGCCCAGCAGGTTGAAGGCGACCTGGGCGTTCTGCAGGTTGGTGAGCAACTCCGACCCGCTCGACAGCCCGCCCAGCGTGTAGTCGGGGCCGACGGCGGCGGCAATCTGGTCGGTGATCGCCTGGCGCTGCGCCGCGTCCGTCGTGTCCAGGTTGGCCTCGACACTATTGAGGCGGTCATTGAGGTCGAGGAGCTTCTGCGCCTGGGTCAGTGTGATAAGGACTTCCTCATTACCCGGCAGGGTGCGCGCGGGCAGCAAGCCCACGATCTTGAAACTGGTCGCGCCGTCGGTGGTCGGGAAGCGCAGCTTGTCGCCCACCTGGAGGCCAAGCTGCTCGGCCAGGCTGATGGTGATGACGGCGGCCTGGGGGTCGTCACTGTGCAGGAAGCGCCCGGCGACCAGCGAGTAGGGGCGCAGCATCTGCGCGGCCGACGGTTCGATGCCGGTCAGGGTCAGCGCGCCGATGTTGGCCTTGCCGTAGAACTTGTCCGGGATGTTGGCCGTGCGGCTCAGGACGCCGGCGACGGCGCTGACGCCGGGCACACGCCGGACGGCGTTGAGCGTCGTCCGCGAGAACGTCTCGCCCGTCTTGAGAGTGACGGTGACATCCACCTGTCCCGACGCCGCCAGCAGGTTGGACTGGAACGCCTGGAGCAGCGTGGGCAGCAGCATGTTCATGCTGAAGATGACCAGCGTCCCCAGCGTAATCGCCAGCGTCGTCAGGAAGGTGCGCAGCTTGCGCTGGCCCAACTCTCGCGCCGCCAGGGTTGTGGCGAAGCCGAACATACCTCTACTCTCCCGTCTGCGCCAACTCGCGCATCTTGTCCATCACATGGTCCGCCGCGTGACTGTTGTCCCGCGCCAGCCGCATGTCCTCCACGAGCACGCCGTCGCGCAGGAAGAGGACGCGGTCGGCATAGGCCGCGATGTGCGGGTCGTGGGTCACCATGACCACCGCCCGCCCCCACTCGTCGGCCGCCTGCCGCAGCAGGCCCACGACCTCTTCGGCAGCGCGCGTGTCCAGGTTGCCCGTCGGCTCGTCGGCCAGGATCAGCTTCGGCTCGGCGACGAGGGCGCGGGCGACGGCGACGCGCTGCTGCTGCCCGCCGGAGAGTTGGTCGGGGCGGCTGTCCAGCCGATTGCCCAGCCCGACCCGCTCCAACCAGGCGCGGGCCTTGGCCTTCGCTTGCTTGCGGTTGCCGCCGTCCAGCGTCACGGGCAGCGCGGCGTTCTCCGTCGCCGTGAGGACGGGGATGAGATTGAAGAACTGAAAGACGAAGCCAATCTCGCGGCGGCGCAGCCGTGTCAGCGCCGCGTCCGAGAGTTTCGTGAGCGACTGGCCGTCAATGCAGACCATGCCCTGCGTCGGCCGGTCCAACCCACCGAGCAAGTGCAGCAGTGTCGACTTGCCGCAGCCGCTCGGCCCCATCACCGCCGCGAACTCGCCGATGTCCACACTGCACGAGACGTTGGACAGGGCCGTCACCGCCGTCTCGCCACGACCGTAGACCTTGGTCAGGTGTTCAGCTTCAAGCAGTGGCATGCGTCTCCACCTGACCTTTCACCAACTCCGCCCACTCGCGTAGGGTCAGGGCATCGACGATCTGAAGGCTGCCCGATGCCGCCCCCAGCACGCGCTCGAGCGCGTCGGTGTAGGTGGCGACAAGCCGCTCGATACGCGGCAGGTTATCCTGGGCGGGGTGGCAGGTCAGGAGCAGCCCGGCCAGGCTATCCGACAGGTCCTGCAACAGGGAGAGGGCGACCTCGCCCACCTCGTCGGGGTAGGCGGCGGTGAAGACGCCTTCCTGCATCCCCTGGGCGACGATTATCGCCAGGGCCGGCCCGACGCGCCGCACCATCGCCCGGCGGACCTTATGACGCAGCAGGGCGTTGTCGTCGGTGTACCACACCCGCAGCAGCGCCAGGACAAAGCTTTTCTGCTCGGTCTTCCATCGTCCCAGGTCGGCAAATAGCTTCTGGAACTTGGCGAGAGCGGGCCGCTGCGGGTCATCGATAATGGGCGCAATCAGGTCCTCGGCGATGTCAAACATACGGTCGACAATGCCCTCCAGGAGCGCCTGCTTCGAGTCAAAGTAGTGGTAGAACGCGCCCCGCGAGATATGGGCTTCGTCCAGGATGTCCTGGATGGTCATCGGCTCGTAGCCCTTGGTCTCGACCAGGCGGCGACCAGCGTCGAGAATCTCGTTCCGTTTGCTCAAGTATTCGTGCTCTTTGACGACGCGAGGCATACCTCCCCACCTTCATAAACCGACTGTCGGTTTGTTATTCAAAGAGAGTATACGCCCGATGGAGGCCCTTGTCAATAGCGGGCGAAGACTCGTCAGCGGTGTGTCACGGCGCTAGAATTGCTCAGCATTCGACAAAACACCTTGCCCTATGGAGCGTCCCTATGCCTGATACCGTTCGCCTCGGCTACATCGGCGCGGGCAATATCGCCACCCACGAGCGCGCCGGCCACCTGACCAATCTCAAGTATGTCCCCCACGCCCAGGTCGTCGCCGTCAGTGACGTGGCGCCGGGCCGCGCCGAGAGCGTAGCCACGCAGTTCGGCATCCCCCACGCCTATACGAACTACGAAGACCTGCTGGCGCGCGACGACATTGACGCCGTGACCGTCCTCACCCCCAACTACCTGCACGCCCCCATCACCATTGCCGCATTGCGGGCGGGCAAGCACGTCCTGTGTGAGAAGCCCATGGCCCTGACCGTGGCCGACGCCGAGGCGATGGTCAACACGGCGCGCGAGACGGGTAAGAAGCTCATGATCGCCTTCAACAACCGCTTCCGCGCCGACGCCCAATCCCTCAAGCGGTTCATCGACGACGGCGCGCTGGGCCAGGTCTACTTCGCCCGCACCGGCTGGCTGCGGCGCAGCGGCATCCCCGGCCTCGGCTCGTGGTTCACCAACAAGGAACTGTCAGGCGGGGGTGTCCTCCTCGACCTGGGGCCGCACATGCTCGACATTGCCCTGTGGATGATGGGCTACCCCAAACCGACGCGCGTCACCGCCTCCCTGTACAGCATGTTTGGCCCGCGCGGGCGTGGCGGCAGCCAGGTCTACGGGCGGCCGGCTCAGACCACCAACTTCGACGTGGACGACTCGGCGCTGGCCCAGGTCCACTTCGACAACGGCGCCACGCTCAACCTGGAGGTCAGTTGGGCGTCGCACATCGAGCTAGGCGATGACGTGTTCCTGCACCTCTGGGGTACGGAGGGCGGGGCGAGGATGTACGGCCCGGCCAACTACCGCGAGAACTACGTGCGCCTGTTCACCGAGCAGTCGAGCCAACTCGTGGACCTGATGCCCGTCCTGAGCACGCCGAACTATCCCTCGCCGTCGCACGGCGCGGAGTTGGCGGCGTGGGTAGATTGCCTGCTCAACGACACGCCCGTGCCCGCGTCCGCCGAGGACGGCCTGACCATCGTCCGCCTCACCGACGCCATGGTCCGCGCCGCCAACGAGGGGCGTGAGGTCACGCTCTAGTCAGATGCAGGTCTAGACGACAGGCGTCACGGAATAGTACGAAATAGCAGACCTGACAGGTTTTGAAAACCTGTCAGGTCTGGCTGTACAAGAGCTACTGTCGTCCGTCTGTCGGTAAACACAGAGGCCTGAACAACGTGTGTCAATTAGAGATGGGAATATCCTCGAAGAACTCAGCGATGGAGGCGGTAAAGCCGGGCAGGAGGGGAGCGGTCAGCGTATCTTCCGCGTACAGGGTCGCCTCGTGGCGCAACACCGCGTCACGCCGGCGGTAGACATCGACCTGGCGCGTGCGCGAGTCGAGAATCCAATACTCGCGCACGCCCCGCCGGGAATACAACTCCAACTTCAACGCCTTGTCCCACTCTTCATTGCCACCCCCGAACGACAGGACTTCCACCATCAACTCGGGCGCGGCGTGCAGCTTCCCATCGGCTTGATGGGCCACCGCATACTGCTCGTGGCTAATCCAGGCGACATCGGGCACGACAGCCTCGTCCACCGCGAAGACGATGCCGGGCGCCGGGATAACCCGGCCCGCGCCCACGCGCTTGTTCCACTCCGTCAGCGCGAACGAGACCTGGTTGCAGACCATCTGATGGTGATAATGCGGCGGCTTGGCCACGTACAGTTCTCCATCGATAATCTCGTAGCGCTTGCCATCGTCATCATCGCCATGTCTCTTCTCCTAAGCCGGCATCCACCGCTACTCCATTATAGCACAGACGCGGCGTAGGTTACCCCACGCCGCGTGTGCGAAGACTGACCGAAGTCAGCCCTATCATCCTCGTACGACCAACTTAGAAGTCGTCGTCGATGTCGGATTCCTTGATGGGAGCCTGCTTGCGGCCACCGCCGCTGCGGCCCATCGCGCCCAGGCCCAGGCTGCCGAGCTTCGGCATCCGCTCGTCGTAGTCTTCCTTGCCCAGCGGGATGCGGTTGCCCGACTCGTCCAGCGCCTCGACGGTCAGGCCGAGGCTCTGCAACTCCTTGACCAGGACGAGGAACGACTCGGGCGCGCCCGGCTCGTTGATCTCCTCACCCTTGACGATGGCCTCGTAGGTCTTGACGCGGCCCGTTACGTCGTCGGACTTGATGGTGAGCATCTCCTGGAGGGTGTGCGCCGCGCCGTAGGCCTCGAGCGCCCAGACCTCCATCTCGCCGAAGCGCTGGCCGCCGAACTGGGCCTTGCCGCCCAGCGGCT
>CAZLBQ010000359.1:0-6688 GCA_964557745.1 uncultured Anaerolineales bacterium | reverse complement strand
CCCACGGCCAGGGTCGTGTCCAGGGCGGGTGGTCGGTGTACGAGGGCGGCCGCTACCGCGTGCGCTTCGATAGCGACAATATCTGGCGCGTGGAATGGCAAGGCGCCGACCGTCAGCCTCTCTCCCTCGGCGAGGCCCGCCGTCTCGCCGCGCTCTTCATGCCGCCTGACACGAAGTTCGTGATGACCTACAACCCACGCGAGGAGGTCGTCGCCGATGTCTACTACAGCAATTGGTTGAGTACACGATTCAGCGCTCTGGGTTGGTTCGGCGACCGTCCCGCCGGCACCTTTGTCCTTGTGCACTGGATGGACGACTCGCAGCGGGGTAGCAGTAACGTCAAGACGATTGGCATTGCGAGCGGAGCCGTAGAGTTGCCGCCGCGTCTGTCCCTCACCCCATGAACCCTGAGGAGTCTGCATGGAATTCCGTCCCTATCTGGCCATTCTCAGCCGCTGGCTGTCGTTGATCCTCGCGTTCGTTGTCCTCGGCGCGGGGACGAGTTACTTCCTGGCTCGGCGGACGCCTCCCACCTACCAGGCGACGGCGACGGTCTTGATCAGTCTAGCCAGCAACCCGTTTGCCGGCCTGACGTACAACGACGTCATGACCACGGATCGCCTGATGAAGACGTACGCCGAGTGGCTGACCAAGCGGCCTGTTCTGGAAGAGGTGGTCAAGCGCCTGGGACTGAGCGAAACAGCGGACGACCTGATGGACAAAGTAAGCATCCAGCCTATCCGCGACACGCAGATGCTGGTCGTGAATGTCACCGATGTGGACCCTGAGCGCGGCGCGGCGATCGCCAACCAATTGCCGACGGTCTTCATCGACCAGTATCAGACCTTGCGCTCCGGGCGCTTCGCCCTGTCCGAGGCCAACCTGACGAAGGCCTTGACGGAACTCAAGACCGAGGCGGACAAGACCCAGGGCGTTCTGGATACGCTGCGCTCCGGCATACCGGCCGGTCGCGCCGCGATGAGCCAGACCCTCGACAGCCCGGCGCCAACGGTCGATCCCAGCGAGCTCGCTCGGCTGCAGACCGTCCTCAGCCAGCAGCAGACGGCTTACGCCGGCCTCCTCAAGAACTATGAGGACATTCGCGTCGCTCAGTCTCAATCCCAGGACACGATCAGCATCATCGAGCCGGCGGTCGTGCCGAGCGCGCCCGTGAAGCCCAACAACACGATGAGCACGCTCCTCGGCGCCATCGTCGGATTGATGGTCGCCCTCGGCATCGTCGTCCTCATCGAGGGGCTGGACGAGACCATCAAGACCCTGCGAGACGCGCAGGAGGTTTCCGGGCGGCCCCTGCTGGGCTTCATTGAGCGGTGGACGAGTCGGGACATTAAGGACCGGCCTGTCGCGAGCGTCTTCCCCTCCTCTCCATTTGCCGAGGACTACCGCGCCCTCCGCACCAACGTCCTGACGCGGTTGCCTGACCAGCCCCTCAAGAGTCTGCTGATCGCCAGTCCCGGTCCGGGCGAGGGCAAGACGACGAGCGCCGCGAACCTCGCCGTCGTGCTTGCCCAGGCGGGCCTAAAGGTAACCCTGGTGGATTCGGACCTCCGTCGCCCGGCCCTGCACCGCCTGTTCGGCCTGCCCAACGAGCACGGCCTGACCAACGCGCTGGTGGAAGGCCTGAGCCTGGCAGACGTGGCTCAGCCAACAACGATGACTAATCTCCTCCTTGTCACCAGTGGCTCCAGTGTGCCTACGCCCGCCGAGCTACTCGCCTCAGACCACATGAAGAACTTGATTGAAGCGGGGTCAGACGAGGCTGACATCGTCGTGTTTGACAGCCCACCGGCGCTGACGGTCACAGACGCTGCCATTCTCGCCAGTCTGGTGAACGGCGTCGTGTTGGTGATGGCGACCGGTGAGACACGTCGGGAGGCTGTCAAGCGCGCCAACGAGACGCTGGACCTGGTGGGCGCGAACGTGCTGGGTGTCGTCCTCAATAAGCTGCCCTTGCGTCGTCAACCGGGACGCTACCGCTACGGGTCTCCCACAACCGTCGCAGCCACGGCCAGCAACGTGATCGACCTGGATGGCGACTGGGATCATTCCTCTCACCCCTCACGCCCCCTCTAAACGAGCCTCTAGACCATCATGGGTATCAACCTGCGCGCGCCCTTCCATCCCGCCCTCCCGTGGCTGCCTCAGGTCCCAGCCCGGCCTTACCTGACGACGGCCATTGTTGTGCTGGCGGCCGGTGTCCTGGTGGCTGCCATTGCCACTGAGCACGCCTTGGTCCTGGGCCTGGCGGTCACCGGCTTTCTATTCGCCGTCTTTTCGTACTCCCAGCCGGTGCCGGCCGTGCTGCTGGCGATGCTGCTCTCGACCGACGTCCTGAAGTTCGTGGACCTCATTTATCTGCCTGCCCTGAAACTCGGCCCGGGCGCGAGGTTCAACGCCCTGGATATCGTCGTGATCATGCTGTTCGTGTTCGGCGTGCTCCGCCTGCGTCAGCGGCGAGAACGGCCCCTATTTCTCCTGCCCCTGCTCGGCTTTGGCGTCATCGTGACCCTATCGTACGCGTTGGGGGTGGTAGGCAGAACGACGGACATCAGTCTGGGCCTCAACGGGCTTCGCTCGCTGTCGCCCTACCTGTTCTACATTGGCCTGGCGGGCGTGATCGATACCCGTGGCAAACTCTCAGCCGTCATCTGGATGATCTTCACCCTCCTCCTGGTCTCGGTCATCATCCAACTGGTGGAAGCGAACCTTGGTCAGCGGTTGACGTCACCGACTTCCGTCGTCAACGAGTACTTCGCCACCACCAAGACCATCGAGGTCGGCCTGTTGAGCGCCCCGTACCTGTGGAACCGCGCGACATCCTTTCTGTTCCTAGGCCTGTTCGTCAGCGTCAGCGGCGCGCTCTGGATGCGGAGTTGGAGCCAGGCGCTGCTGGCCGGGCTGGCTCTGATGGGCTTCGTGGTCGCGCTGATGCGTCAGTGGTATTTCATGCTGGCGCTCGGGCTCCTGGTCATCTTTAGCCTGCCGCGCAGGGGCCGCCTGACGGCCATTATCGGGGTAAGCCTGGCGGCTGCCGTCCTGATTCGTCTGGTGTTGTACCCCCCTATTGGGTTGACGCTGTCCTATCCGCTCATGGATGTCTGGATCGCCCGTCTCGCTACCGTCGGTCAATTCCAGCAGGAACGCAACTTTATCATCAGGCTGGAAACCTGGCAGGGGCAGCTCGACTTGTTTGCCGAAGCCCCCCTCTTTGGCCACGGGCCGGGGAGCCTCAACCTTTTGTCAGAGCGCGTCAGTTTCTTCTTCTCGGATACGGGGCTTCCCAACACCCTCGTGCAATATGGCCTCTTTGGCTGCCTGGCGGTGCTGACTGTGATCGTCACCTTCTTTCGCCATGCGATCGCCCTGTTTCGCGCGCTGCCGGTCGCCCAGGATAAGGGCTATGCAGCGGGGCTGCTCGGCGCCTGGGTGGGCATCGTCGCCGGCTACAGCTTCGGGTTCGATTTCTTCACCTCGGCGGAGTATGCCTTCGCCACTGCGCTAGCGATGGCCTTACTGGATCGCCTCGCCATGCTAGCCCCCCGCGAGAATGTAATCCAGTGATGCCTATACTTAGAAAATCTACGACCAACGATGATACCCTGGCCGGGCCGAAAGTCGTGACGAACGCTGCCGTCCTGTCGGTGGGCGAGGCCACCAACCTCATCGCCATGACCTTGTGGACGATTGTGGTCGCCCGCTATATCGGCCCGGAACTGTACGGCACCTATACGTATCTCGGCGCCACCTTTGGCATCCTGGTCATCGCCGTCAACATCGGGCTGGACCGCCTGCTCACACGGGATGTGGCCCAGCGGCCCGAACTGGGAGCGCGCTATCTCACGACGTTTATCCTCATCAAGGTCATTCTCTCCATCATCGTGCTGGGTGGTTTTGTCGCCTATATCTATCACCAGTCCGGCCCCAGCGCCCGCACCCTCATGACGCTCCTCGTCGCCAGTATCTGGTTCCTGGGCGCCATTGTCAGTCTCATCAACGCTTTGCTCTACGCTCATGAACTGATGAGTGGGACGGTCGTCGCCCAGGCGTTGAATTCGGTGCTGACGCTGTGCTCGGGTGTTGTCGCAGTCTGGTTGCAGCAATCGTTCATTGTGATCCTGGGGCTGTCGTTGGCGGCGAGCGTCATCCAGGTCGTCGTCGTCATGTGGTTTGCGCTGCGCTTCTATCCGCGTGAGCGCCAGGAAGCGCTGCGGCTCATCCTGCCGCCGCCGGCGATCCTGTCGCTCTTGAAGAAGTCCATCCCATTCGGCGGCATGGTCTTGATGGCCGCCCTGTACGCCAACATGATTGTCGTGTTGCTGGAGGAACTGACGGAGAGCGATACGTCGGTGGGCTACTTTGGGGCCGCCATGCGCATCTTCTCGATGGCGCTCATCGTGCCCAGTGTCCTGTCCCGCGCCAGCTTACCCATCCTCTCCAACACCTACGCCCACTCGCGCGAGCGCTTCGCCAGCCGCTTCCTGCGCGCCTATCGCTACGTCTTCTTCATCACCGTCCCGGCTGGGGTCGGGCTGTGGCTGATCGGACCGTTCATCCTGGCCCTCATCTATGGGCCACAGTACGAGGCCGCCGCGACGTCGCTGCGCATCCTCTCGCTCGTCCTGCTCGGCAGCGTCATCTACATTACCGGGCCGGCTCTGGAAGCCATGGACCGCCAGATGTCGAGTGTCATCATCTATGCCCTCGCCCTGGGCGCCGTGGCCGTGGTTGGCTACTGGGCCATCCCCCGCTATGGCATCGAGGGCGCCGCCTGGGCGCTCGTGGTCGGCGCTACGCTGCGCTTTGGGATTGAGAGCGCCCTGGTGTTTACGCTCCTGAAGCTCCGCTATCCGACGCCCTGGGTCGTCAAGACCGTTGTCGCCTCGGTCACAATGGCGGTCATCGGACTTCTCGTCCTCGGGAGCTGTCACTTCCTCGTGGTGATGCTGTTGGTGGCGCCGCTGGTCTACCTGCTCGCCCAGGCCGCGCTCCGGACCCTCGCCAAGGATGACTGGGAGTACGTACAGCGGTTCGTCCCGCGACGGGCCGAGAGACTGTGGAGCCTGCTCGCGCGCTTCCAGCGCGTTGCTTGATCTGTCTCGCCGCGATGACGGCTTAGGGGGGACGATGCTAGAGATGCAACCAGATACGAGGCCGCGCCAGGCGCCCGGCGGCAACGAGGCGCTGCCGCCGGTGACCATTGTGATCATCGGGCGCAACGAGGCCGAGAACCTGCCCGCCTGCATCCAATCGGTGCGCGCGATGAATTATCCCCAGGACCGCCTGGAAATCCTCTACGTCGACACCGACTCCACCGACGGCAGCCCCGATGTGGCGCGCGCGCTCGGTGTCAGGGTCTACGAGGAACACAGCGACTTCCCTTCGCCGGGACGGGCGCGCAACCGTGGCTGGCGTGAAGCGCGGCACAGCATTGTGCACTTCATCGACGGCGATATGACCATCGCGCCCGACTATCTCCGCCGCGCCGTCACCCGGCTAGGGGCGCATAAGGTCGGGTGTGTTTTCGGTTTGCTGGAAGAACGCTACCGCGACCAATCCTGGCTCTCGCGTCTCATGCACTATCGCTGGGCCGTCAAGTCGCCGGGGTACATCGACGCGCCGGGCGCGGGCGGCACCTTCTTGAAGTCTGTCCTGGCCGAGGTCGGCGGCTACAACCCGAACATTCTCCAGGGCGAGGAGACCGAACTGGGGTTTCGGGTTCGTCAGCGCAATTACAAGATTCTGCTGATTGACGAGGTGATGGGAGTTCACGACTACGCGATCCACACCCTGGGCGACTGGCTGCGCCGCGCCTATCGCGGCACAGGCTACAGTTTCGGCCGCATCCTCCAGTTGCCGCCGACGCCGGGCCTGGTCGAAGCCCAACGCGGGGCGCGCCGCAATCTCATTCAGGGCGCCCTGGCCCTGGCGGCCGTCTCGCTGTGTCTCATTACCCGCGCCTGGCGCGTGCTGATACTGGTCCCGCTCGGCCTGCCGGTGTACGTCGCCCTCAAGTACTGGCAGCCTGCCGAGCGGCGCTGGCTGCGCATCGCGTACTTCATGCTCGATTATGTCGCCAAGCCGGTCATCTGGGCGGGTATGGTCGGGTTCTGGCTGAGCCAGCGGTGGCCGGCAAAGCAGCGCGCCTCGCGCCGCGTGTCGTTGCCTCAGGTCGCAAGCCACGATGGCCAGAAGCACGCGCCCCAACCCTCGCCTACGCTAACGCACGAGTAAGCGGCCATGATTGGACCCAAGCAACTCTACGCGTGGAGTGGGCCAACGGGCCAGATGCTCCTCGACCGCTTTCGCCACCGCGTGGGCGCCTTGCCCCGCGTCAACCCGGCGGTCAGGAGCGCGCCTCGGCGGGCCTTCCCTGAGCCTTATCAAGCGGCGCTGATCATCTCGGCCGACCTGGAGCTGGCCTGGGCGTGGCGCTATGTGAGGGATCATCCAGACCCGCTCCGCTATGCGCTCCACCAGGCACAGCAGAGTCGGGAGAACATGCCCCAGCTCGTCGCCCTGTTCGACTGCTATGAGATGCCGGTGACCTGGGCGACCGTCGGCCATCTGTTCCTCGATGAGTGCCGTCACGAGGCGGGCGGCGCGCATCCCGCACTGGCGCGTGTGCCATACTTCGTCAGCGAGTATTGGGCGTATCAGACAGGGGCCT
>CAZLBQ010000358.1:0-6688 GCA_964557745.1 uncultured Anaerolineales bacterium | reverse complement strand
GCAGGGCGGCGACGCGGTCCAGGGGCAGGGCCTCGATAGTCACGCCGTTGCCCGTCAATGTTGTCGCCATACACAGTGAATTGAGAATGGCTTCCTCGGTGGCTTCGATGGCGGCCTGGAACAGCGGTGACATCTGGCCGTTGGGCAGGTCCAGGATGGGCGCTGGCCCGCTCCGCCGCGTCGGCGTGCGGCGCACGTCGGGATGGGTGGCGAAGGCGATGACGTAGTCGCCGGAGCCGTCAGACATCGCGGCCCCTGTGCGCGCCAGCCCCGCCAGCCCCCGCCGCGCCAGCCGCGTCAGGTTGCGGTCCGACAGCGGGGCGTCGGTGGCGAGGACGATCATGATCGAGCCGTCGGCGTCGCCCCGCTCAAGCTCCGCCTTGAGGTAGTACTGGCGGAGGGCCTGGCCGACCGGAACGCCCGCCATCTGGAGGACGCCGCCGAAGTTGGACTGGACGAGCGCGCCAACGGTGTAGCCGCCGAGGCGGTCGGGCAGGCGGCGGGAACTGGTCCCGATGCCGCCCTTCCAGCCGAAGGCGACCGTCCCTGTGCCTGCGCCGACTGTACCCTCGGTGACCGGCCCGGCCTGGGGCGTGTCGATGGCGTGGCGCACATGGTCGACGGTCAGGGCGCGGCGGCGAATGTCGTTGAGCCGCCCGTCGTTAGTCTCGCCAACGACGGGGTTCACCGACCCCACGTCCTCATTGCCCGGCTGGGACAGTGTCCAGTCGATAATCGCCTCGGCGGCGCGCGGCGCGGCCAGTGTGTTGGTCAGGACGATGGGCGTCTCGATCTCGCCGAGTTCCACCACCTGGGTGCTGCCCATCAGCTTGCCAAAGCCGTTGCCGACCACAAGGCCCGCCGGGACGCGCTCCCGGAACAGGTTGCCGGGATGAGGGCGGATCGCCGTCGCGCCGGTGCGGACGGCGTCACCCTCAATGAGCGTCGTGTGGCCGACGAGAACGCCCGCAACGTCGGTAAGGGCGTTGAGCGGTCCCGGCGGCAGGACGCCCACCCGCAAGCCCAGGGCGCGGGCGCGGCAGCGTCTAGTGGTCGCCTCAGCCATGAGCGGCTAGCGGCGCGAGAAGCGCACGGCGTCGTAGCCGATACGGACGCTTAGCCGCGTCTCGCCCGTGATGTCGTTGAGCCAGACGTACTCCGTGCCGTCGCCGGCGAAGCGGTACGTGCCGAGGGAGACCCACTGGTCATAGTAGAGCGCCTGATTGACCGCCCGCGCGCCGAGGCCGTCGGCGTGCTTGATGCCGTACACGGCATTGCGGGTAAAGGCATTGATGCGCGGAATGAAGGCGAACACCTCGTAGTTACCTGCCGGCACGCGCGCGAACCACTGGCCGTAGTTGTAGGCCGGCTGCTGGACCTGATTGTTGAACGTCCAGTACATGCGGCTCCGATAGCCGGCCGCAGCCGTGCGCCACCCGCCTGGATCGCCGCCGCGCACAAAGTTGGGCGAGGTGTCGTCGACGATGATGTCGCCGCTAGGGGGTGGGGGCGGTGTCGGGCCGGCCGGAATCTGCAGGCACTGGCCGGGATAGATCACTGTCGAGGTCAGGCTGTTCAGGTTCATGATGACCTGAACGGTTGTCCCATAACGCGTCGCGATGCCGTACAGGGTATCGCCGGGACGCACACAGTAGGTGAAGGTGGGGCCGGGCGCCGCCTGTGGGGCAACGCCCGTCGAAGGCTGGGCTCCCTGTGCGGGTAGCGGTGGCGGCGGAACCTGGGCAGGCGG
Organism: uncultured Anaerolineales bacterium; assembly: GCA_964557745.1. Lineage (GTDB taxonomy): Bacteria > Chloroflexota > Anaerolineae > Epilineales > JAHCIE01 > JAHCIE01. The sequence continues at coordinate 4,938 of CAZLBQ010000358.1, read as the reverse complement.
GGTTGGGCCTTGCGCCGCTGCCGTACCCACCAGGGCCAGCAGCAGGGCGACACCGAGGACGAGCGCCAACCAGAATCGACGCGACATAGCTACCTCCACTTAGGGGCTAGTCGTGCCCCCTGTTTCCATTGGGTAGACCACCGGGAGCATGATGACGTGGGCCAGCCGCGATAGCGGGCGGGGGGTGGGATCGAGCCGCAGGCTACTCAGCATCAGGAGGATGATGAAGGTGAGCACGAGGCGCAAGACGATAGAGCGTAGACGCATGATAGCTGTTTGTCCTTGCCAAGACAGGATAGTACAGACCACGCTGCGCGTGACATACGCAGTATAGCGCCTGTAGGTTACACCCGGCGTTACGAGGCGTCAAATATTTATCGTCACGCGCAGCCCTGCGTCGTTTTTGACTGTCTTGCCCCGCGCACTTACAATGTTACCTAGTACGCGCTTGAGTTCGAGACGCGCTTCTGGCGCGTCTTTTTGAATGGGGATGGCAGTGAGTGACTCGGTAGGCGCCTGGGATGTTGTGCGGCGCAACGGCGACTTTCGCCGCCTGTGGCTGGCGCAGCTTGGCAGTAACGCCGGCGATTGGTTCAACGATGTTGCCGTGCTGGGCCTGATTCTGAGCCTGACCGGCTCGCCGGGCGCGGCCGGCCTGTTCATTATCGCCGCGCAGGTTCCCACGGCGCTGCTCAGCCCGGTGGCGGGTGTCTGGGCTGACCGCTGGGACCGCCGCAAGCTCATGATCGGCTCGGACCTCATCCGCGCCGTCCTGGCGCTGGGCTTTCTCCTGGTGCGCAGCCCCGACCAGATTTGGCTCGTCTATCTCATCACCGCCAGCCTGCGCGGCGTGACGGCTTTCTTTGGCCCGGCCCAGAAGGCCGCCATCCCCAACCTCGTCAGGCCCTACGAGTTGCTGCCCGCCAACGTCCTGGTCGAGGTCACCTGGGGCGCGATGCTGGCCGTCGGCGCGGCGCTGGGCGGCCTGGTGTCGGCGCTGCTTGGCCGCGATACAGCATTTGTCATCAACGCGCTATCGTTCCTGGTGTCGGCGCTGCTCATCTGGTCGATTCGCGCCCGCTTCTCCCAGGCGCCGGTCGCCGGTCACGCCCGTGTCAACGGTGGCTGGCACGACATGGTGGAGGGCTTCCGCTACGCCGCTCACCACCTGTCCGTCGCCGCCTTCCTGTTCGTGAAGATGGGCTGGGGACTGGGCGCCGGGGTCATCTTGCTGCTGAGTGTGTTCGCTACTCAGGTCTTCAACGCGGGCGACGAGGGCATCGGCTGGCTGTACGCGGCGCGCGGCATCGGCGTCCTGGTCGGGCCGTGGCTGGCGGCCATGCTCGTCGGCATGAGCCAGAAGCGCATGCGGTGGTCGGTGACGGTCGGCTACCTGGTCAACGGCCTCGGCTATATCGCCTTCAGCCAGTCATCCAGCCTGCCCCTGGCCGCGCTCATGGTCTTCTTCGCCCATCTCGGTAGCGGGGCGACCTGGGTGTTGAGTGCGACGATGCTCCAGCAGATTGTGCCTGATCGCCTGCGTGGCCGCATCTTCAGCCTCGACAACGCTCTGGTGACGCTGTCGGTGGCGCTCTCGACGTGGCTGGCCGGGTGGGCCGTGCCCCTCTACGGTGCGCGCCTGGTCGGGGCGAGTATCGCCAGCCTGGCCCTGGTGATTGCCGTCGGCTGGAGCGTCCTGCTGCTGGCAACGGGCGAGCGTGTCGGCGCGCCCGTCGTGACGGAGGCGTCCGGTGAGTAGGTATTGCCTTTCGGCCCCTCCGCCCCCGTCCCCTTCCCCCACAGTGAGGGGGAGGAGCGGGCTGCGCTGGCTTGTCCTCTCCCTCGTCCTCCTGACGGCGTCGTGCGCCCCGGTTGCGCCTGCGCCGCCCACGCCGACCGCGACCTTAGCCCCAACGTGGACTCCCGTCCCCACGACGCCTGCGCCGACCCTGACGCCCTCCCTGACGCCCACGCCGCGCCCGTCGCCGACGGCGACCCTGACGCCCACGCCCGCGCCGCGACGCGTCTCGCTGGACCTGCGCGTCGCGGCGCGGCGCGCCCCCATCATCATGCAAGTCGATGAGGCCAACCTCGAAGGCGACGCGCTGACGCTGCAACTCCAGTTCTTCAACATGGGGTTGCGGGACCTCCAGTCGCCGACCTTCGCCAGCGGTGGTGATGCCGTGCTCGTCGCCGACGGCGCGCCCCAGTCGCCGCGCGACGTCACGCCCAGCCTGCTCCACGACATTGGGCCACAGGGCCAGTGGAACGTGGGCGCAGCCAATCGTGGCGCGCTCATCTTCGACCGCCCGCGCTCTGACGCCGCCACGCTGCGTCTACCGGGCTTCCCGCCGGTTCAGATCGACTTCCGCGCCGGCTCTGCGATGGCCCTGGCCGAGGATGGCGGCCCCCTGCCCACCCCGACGCCCAACACGGCCAGCCAGGCCCTCGTCGAGTTGCGCAACGTTGTCAAGCAGATTCAGGCGGCGGTGCGCGCCCGCGACGAGAGCGCCTTCCGCACCCCCATCGCGCCGGCGGCGCTGGCCGCCTTTGGCGACCCCAATGACCCGTTTGCCTTCGCCCGGGCCGTGCCGTTCAGCCGCTTTGACCTGGAGCTATTCACGGCCGATTTGGGCAGTGCGGGGCGCGTCGAGCGTGACGCCCGAGGTCAACTTGTCGCGGTGCGCGGGGCGCTCGTGTCGCTAGGCTTCGCCTTCCAGGGCGTCGAGAGTGAGTGGTTTCGCCAACTCCTGACGGTGGACTTCGAGCGGACCGCCGTTGGCTGGCAGATCACGCGCATCGAGCCGGACCGCCCGCCGTTCTGGGCCAAGGGCCTGACGGCATACACGCGCAGCCCCCACTTCCTGGCCTTCCACCGCCCGACGCAAGACGTGGGCGAGATTCTGGACGCCGCCGAGCAGGCCCACGCGGCGCTCGTCGAGCAGTTGGGCGACCTGGTAGACCCCGTCAGTGTGATTGTCGTCGCGGACACGCGTGACCTGTTCACTGCCCTGACCCAACAGGACGGCCACAGCTATGTCGGCTCGGCGCGCTTTGACAACCTGCTGACGACCACCGGCATCGTCGTCGTCAGCCGTGCGCTCTACATCAACGACGCCGCCTTCACCGTCGGCGACCTCGCCAACACGCGCTTGCAGACCATCCAGCACGAGTTGACCCACCTGGCGCTAGCGCGCTGGTCGCGGCCCTGGACGCCCCCGTGGGTGGTCGAGGGCGCGGCGGGCGTCTTCTCCGGCGAGGCCAACTTCCCGGCGCTGGACGCGTTTGTCCGTGACAACGGGTTGGCGCGCCTGAGCCTGGCCGACCTGACCGGTCTCGACAGCCTGGAGCAGTCGCGGGTACCGCTCACCGTGTCTTACCCGTACTCCACCATCGTCTCGCAAACGATCATCGACCAGTTCGGCCTGCCCCGCTACCTCGACTTCTATAAGTCGTTCGCCGATGTCCCGATGGACCGCGTGCGCCAGGCGGCGGGTGGTGAGGCGTCGGTGAGCCTCGAGCGCTTCCGTGGGCTGCAGCGCGCCGTGACCGAGGAGAAGCTCAAGAGCGTGTTGGGGCTGACCGTGGACGACCTAGAAGTGGCGGCTGAGGGCAAGATGCGGGCGCGGATTGGGAAGTGAGCGGACGGACGATGAGCGCGACCCTCTCTGACGCCGACGCCCTCGCCCTGCTCGAGGGCCTGGTGCGTATTCCCAGCGTTTCGAGTGAGGAAGAGGCGGCGGTGACGTGGCTGGTGGACCGCATGGCCGCCCTGGGCTTGCGGGCGGAACGGGACACGGCCGGCAACGCTGTAGGCGTCAAGGGCGATGGTCCTCATCAGATCGTTCTGCTAGGCCACATCGACACCGTCCCCGGCGTGGTACCCGTGCGCCGCGAGAACGGCCGTCTCTATGGGCGCGGCAGCGTCGACGCGAAAGGTCCACTGGCCGCTTTCGCGTGCGCGGCCGCACGGGCCAGTCTGCCGCCTGGCTGGCAGCTCGTGGTCATCGGGGCGGTGGAGGAGGAAGCGGCGTCGTCCAAGGGCGCGCACTACGCGGCCGACCGCTACTGTCCGGCGATGTGCGTCATCGGCGAGCCGAGTGCCTGGGACCGCGTCACCCTCGGCTACAAAGGGCGGCTGCTGCTGCGCTATACGCTGCGCCAGCCAATGGCGCATACCGCCGGCCAGGCCACCGCGCCCGCCGAGGTCGCCGTCCAGTTCTGGAACGAGGTGGCGGCCCTGTGCGCCCGCTTTAACGAGGGCCGCGTCCGCGTCACCGACCAGGCCTCACCCTCGCTACGCAGCATCCACACCGACAGCGACGGCCTCAGCGATGGCGTCGCGATGACCGTCGGCGTGCGGCTGCCCCTCGATCTGCCTCCCGATGCGCTGGCCGCGCAACTCACGCCCCTCGCTGGCGCCGCCGAACTCGTCTTCTCTGGCCACGAGACGGCCTACCGTGCCGACAAGAATACGCCTCTCGCTCGCGCCTTCCTCCAGGCCATCCGCGCCGAGGGAGGGACCCCCGCCTTCAAGACCAAGACCGGCACGTCGGACATGAACGTCGTCGGGCCGGTCTGGCGCTGTCCCATCGTCGCCTATGGCCCCGGCGACTCCGCCCTCGACCACACTCCCCACGAGCACGTCGATATGGACGAGTTCCTCCGCGCCGTCCGCGTCCTGACAAGCGTCTTAGAGGACTTGCCGTCCGTCGAAGAGTAGCCTTAGCAGCGGCTTCAACCTGCGTTGTGCTCCGTAAGCGCTAACCTTCATCAAGGGGCGCCTGGATATCCAGCAGGACGGGCGCGTCGGCGGCCAGCGCTCGTTCCAGCGCCTGGCCCAGTTCCCCGGTCGTCATCACTCGCTCGCCGCGCACGCCGCACGCGCCAAGTATTCCGCCGTTGCCACAGCGCTGGTCATGATGTCCTGAGCAGTGA
>CAZLBQ010000357.1:0-6708 GCA_964557745.1 uncultured Anaerolineales bacterium | reverse complement strand
CTCCCTGTGGTTCTCTCACAGGGTAGTCTACCATAATCTCGTCGTTGCAGTATTAAGTTGCCATTGACAATACGGCTAGGCAGGCGAGTGCAGCCCATGGTCCACACTCATAGCTTGAATCGATAAGAGTCACCGCCAAAAGAACTCGTCGTGGGCCGACTCAGGGACGAAAGCGCGCTGATCGGCCCACTGGCGTGCGGCTTGATTCCGACATCGTCAGGCACCTTCTCCGCTGTCTTATCACTCTCTGCCCCATCCGCTGCCGTGTCGGGAAAGTGGTAGCGCGCTACCGGCGAGCCGTGCACAGGCTCGCTTTCCCCAGCCTTCGATTGAGAAAGGGAAAAGCAACGGTTTGCGGAAGGCGAGGCCCCAACCCTCGCGCCTGTTCCTCTGCTCCGCCTGCCAGCGCCTCTATCACCTGCTCCCAGAGTCCCGAACCCACCCGCTAAACTCCTATCAGGAAAGCGCCGGGCAAGCGCCGGGAAAGTGAGCCCGCGTATAGTGGAGACATGGATGAAACGGTTCGTCGGTGCGACCGCGACCACCGACAGGGGTGATCCACCCTGGACGACTTGGGATCGAGGGTCAGGGCAAAGCCCCGGCCCCGTGAGCTTGCTCTCCTAGACCGTCCCCTGGATCAACGGCTCGGCCTGGCCGCTCTCACCGTGGATGTTGAGCGTGCTCTCCGCGTGAGGGAACAGCGCCACACACCCCCGGCACTATGGATAGGCTATCGCCTGAAAGGAGATGAAGCCGACCAAGACCGACGCATGACCGCCTCACAACTCAAAGGGCTTGACGCCATCGCCAGGCGGACGTTGGTCCCATTGGATGGTCACTGCTGCGTCTTGTCCCACTCTTGACCCGGTCCAATCACTCTTGACGCCGAGCCTCGCGCTTGGCGTCCGCCATTTCTGCACAGGAGACCCTATGCCTGACCGACTGAGTGTGTATGTCCATCGCTGTCTGAGCCTACTCCGCTGCCAGATCCGGCGCCTGGCCCATGCGGCGCAAGCGCGCTGGCGTTTGTTGCAACGCCGCTGGCACGGTCCCTCCCTCGTCGTCATGGTCGCCGACCGCAGGTGTCGACGCGCGGTGGAACGCGAGGTGCGGTGCGGCCTGCGTCGCCTGACGCACGCCCTGACCGGTGACGGCCTCGATAACCTCACTATCGTCGTGCAGCACGTCATCGTCACCGACCACCCGCTGGCGGGCTGCTACTCCATCGGGCAGCGGGCCGACAACTCGCCCTTCACCTTGCTGCGGCTGGCGCTGTCCGTCAGTGGCCGCAGGTTGAGCACCGACGAGATACTCGCCGCCCTAACGGAGCAGTACCTGGGCCTCGTCCTCCAACAAAGCGGTGGGATGAGCGTCACCATCCCCGTCGAGCTTGATGTTGTCTCGCCCACTCCTGTGTCGTCGCCTCACCTCAACGGTGACCCTCTCGCCCCATCCTCCAACGGTTGCCTCCCTCGCCCCAAGCAACCGCCTGCCTCAGCTATCCGAAAGGAGTAGACCATGTCCAAGCAAGTCGTGCTCAAGAGCTTTGCCGAACTGGCGCTGGCCCTCCACCTGGAGGAGTTGCCCGACGAACCGAAGGGCGCACATGTCTCCGCTGAGCTTGCGCCTGACGAGCAAGGTCCAACGGTTGACGCGGATCACCTGCTCGCTGAGTTGGAGGCTGCGTGCGCCGACCTGCATAAAGCAGCGCAGCAAGATGAGACGGCTCGCGCCGTTGCGCTACGGGACTTGGAACGCTACGAGGCCCGGTCGGCCAGCCTGCGCCAGGCGGAAGCGGCTCGGGAACGGGCGGCTCACGTCCAGAGCGAGGCCGCAGCCCTGGTTGCCAACGCCTTTACCCCGGAGGCTCGCCTGGCCGCGTCTCGCGTAGCAGACGCCGCACAGCAAGCGGGCGCAGCCGCCGCGTGCCTCGCTCGTCAGCATCAGCGCGAGATCGACCAGTTGGCGAGCCGCCTGGACCTGGAGCGCCTGCTGGCCGAGCGACGTCGGCAGGCGGAGGTCGAGCGGGCGCGGGCAGCAGAGGTGGCTCGCCAGCGGCGTGCAGACGAGGTGATAATGGAGGCCAGGCAAGCGATCGAGGGAGGACGCCTGGACGTGGCGCAGGACATTCTGGTACGCGCCGCTGAGGAGGGGCTAGACAGCCCGGACTTGACAGCGCTGCACACGCAGGTCGCGCAACGTCTGCTGGTAGAGCGAACGATGGCTGCTGAGCAAGCCCTGTGGTCCGCCCGCCGCATCTACCGCCACGATCCCGCCGCCGCGGTCGCTGCCCTGGAACGCCTGGTGGTGGATGATCTGCCCGACCCGCTCGCGCGCCAGGTGTTCGGCGCCTGGGCGCGCGCCTGTCTCCGCCTGTGCCGCGAGCGCGCCATCCAGGCGCCGTTGCGCTACGCGCCTCACCCTGGACGGGGCGTGATCCTGGCGCCAGATGGAGTCGAGGGCGCGTACGTCGTGGTCAGCACGCTCGGCATGGGCGCCGAGTGGTCGGTGGGCCGGCGGGTTGGGAAAGACGTCGCCCGACAGGCTCGGCCGCTGGTGTAGCCTGCGTGTGCTCGACCTGTCGCGGCTGTCCCTCGAACAACGTCAGGCGGTCCTGGCGCCTGACGGTCCGCTGCTCATCCTAGCTGGACCCGGCTCGGGCAAGACGACCGTCCTCGCCGCCCGCATCGCCTACGCCGTCATCGCCCGTCGCACCGCGCCCGAGAGCATCCTCGCGCTGGCCTTCGGACGCAAGGCAGCGCGGGAGCTACAGACGCGTCTGGTCGGTATCCTGGGCCAGCAAGGACAGGCGGTGGACGTGACCACCTTCCACGCCTTCGGCCTCCGCCTCATCCGAGGCTGGCAGCAGGCGTTGGGCTATGGTCCCGGCCTCCTGGCCGTCCTCGACGCGCATGAGGCTCAGCTCCTGCTGCGGGAGGTGACAGAGCGACTCGGGATGGGCCTGGTGCGCCACACGGCGGAATGGGCTTCCCAGGTCGCTCGCTACCGGCTCCGCGCCTCGCCACCTTCCGATGACCCCCTTCTCGCGCTCCTCGTCCGTGAGTACGAGAGCGCCCTACGCCAACGCCAGGCCGTCGACTTCACGGCCATGCTCACCCTGCCGCTGCGCCTCTTTGAGACGTGTCCAGCGGTGTTGCGCGCATGCCAGGCCGCCTATCACCTCGTCGCCTGCGACGAAGGCCAGGATGTCTGCCCCATCCAGTACACGCTGCTCAAGTGTTTAGTGGAGCCTCATCACAATCTGACCCTCGTGGGCGATCCGGCCCAGTCCATCTTCGGCTGGCGCGGCGCCGACGCGGGTCCCCTCCTCCGCTTCGGGGACGAGTTTCCGAACGCGTCGGTCGTCCACCTGCGCCAGAACTTCCGCTCGACCCAACGGATTGTCGCACTGGCTAACCGCCTGGGCGCACCTCTCGCCTCCGCCTCTCCTTTGTCGACGCCAAACCCGGTCGGCGAGTGGCCGCGCCTCCATGTCGCCCCGAACGAACGAAGGGAGGCGCTCTTTGTGGCCGACGAGATCGAACGTCTGCAGGCGCAGGGTCAGCTCAAGCATGGCGGTGAGGTGGCGGTCCTGTATCGCACGAACCGCCAGGCGGCTGACATCGCCCTGGCCTTGCGCGAGCGCCGTCTGCCCTACCACATACAGGGGCAGGTCGACCTGCTCACCCAACCTGAGGTAAAGGTTGCCCTGGCCCTCCTGCGTCTCGCCCACAACCCGCTGGATGAAGCGGCACGTCGGTCTGTCCTTCCAGCGGTCGCTGGTGGCCTCGGCCATGGCGGGCGCCTGAGGGCAGCTACAGTCACAGGCCTCATCACTGAGTTGCACGCGGCGCGTCGTCTGCCTCCGCATCTCCTCCTCGACCTGGCCCTCGACCGCAGCGGCTACCAGCAGTGGCTAGCGGAGCAACGCGACGCCGAAACACGCTTGTCAGTCCTGGCCGACTTGCGCCGCCTGGTCATGGACCTCGATGGCGACCTAGAGGACATACTGGCGGCGCTCGCGCTGGATGACGAAGACGGCGAGCGCGATGATGCTGAGGCGGTCACCCTCACCACGATCCACAAGGCCAAGGGGTGCGAGTGGCGCGTGGTGTTCGTCGTCGGCGTGGAGGAGGGCCTCCTCCCGCACGCCCAATCCCTGTCGTCCGGCTCTCAAGTCGATGGCTGTCTGGACGAAGAGCGCCGCCTAGCGTATGTCGCCGTGACACGCCCCCGTGAGAGGTTGTACCTGACGTGGCGGCGGGCGCGGCTGCATGGGCCGGGAAGACAGGCCTGCCAGCCCTCGCGCTTCCTCACGGGTCTGCCCTTGCAGGGCCTCTGAAACGCTTGAGGGCCAAGAGGGGGTGAAGATGCAACGGAGCGACATGGAAGCGCTCAAGCGCGACCACCCAGTGGAGGCGGTTGTGGCTGGCTACGACATTGCGCTTCGCCCGTCGGGTCGTGGGCTGGTCGGGTGGTGCCCCTTTCACGACGACCATGGCCGCCCTAACCTCTATGTGTATCCCGAGACGCAGTCGTGGTATTGCTACCGGTGTGGCGTCGGGGGCGACGTCATCGACTTCATCCAGCGGATGGAGGCCGTGAGCTTTGCGGAAGCCGTCGGGCGGCTACTGAATACCTCTGGCTCGCCTCCAGCCATCCCAGCCCGGCCCAGGGTGTTACCTCCCGTGCGAAACGTGGAACTAGCAGCGCAAGCCTATCTTACTGAGGCTGTCCAAGTCTATCACGCCCGCTTGCTCGCGGAACCGTTGGCTCTGGACTACTTGCGGGGCCGGGGCTTGAGCCACTCGACCATCGAGCGCTACCGCCTTGGCTACTCACGGGGTAATGAGTTAGTCCCATATCTGCGCCGCAGAGGTCTGCCCATCAGCGCTGCCTGCCGCTCTGGGCTCCTGCGCCGCGACCGCGAGTTCATGGCCGGCCGTATCGTCATCCCGGAGTTGCGCGCGGGTCAACCCGTCTGGCTCATCGGGCGAGCGTTACGCTGTCCGCTCGGCGCGCCCAAGTACCTGGGCTTGCCCGGGCGCAAACCCCTGCTCGGCTGGGAGGAGGCCAGCCGCAGCCGCGAGGTCTACCTCGTCGAAGGCCCCTTTGATGTCCTCACCCTACGTCAGTGGCGGCTCCCCGCTCTCGGGCTGGCGGGCGTCCACGCCGCACCCGACGCTCTGCAGGCTCTCGGCCGGTTTGAGCGAGTCTACCTCGTGCTCGACAATGATGAGGCAGGCCGAACAGCAACGGTGCACCTTCTACAGGCGCTAGGGAAGCGCTCGATACCTGTTCCACTCTCTGGCGTCAAGGATGTCGCCGATCTTGCGCCTCTCGTTGACGGTCGAGCGCGCTTCCTGTCAGATGTTCAGCGAGCATTGCATGTCAATCAACATCCTGGCGCGTCGCCGCGACCGGCTGGCGGACAATCTACCCGCCAGCCTTCCAGTTCGGCCCATAGGTGGAAGGAGTGTCATATGGGGTATCTGAGCCTGAACCGGTGTGAGCTGATAGGGCGCTTAGGACATGATCCGGCGCTGCGCTACACTCCCGAAGGCCATGCCATCGCCAACTTTAGCCTGGCCACAGATCGGCCCGTCAAGCCTAACACGGAAGCGATCACAGATTGGCACCGCATCATTTGTTGGAGCCAATTGGCCGAATTCGCAGGGGAGTATCTGAGCAAGGGGCGGCTCGTGTTTGTCGCCGGACGTGTCACCTATCGCTCCTATGACGGCAAGGACGGCCAGAAACGTACCGTCACCGAGATCGTCGCTACGGAGATCATCGCCCTGGATCGCCGTCCGCAGACAACCGTGGACGAGCCAGCCAGTGAGGAGCCCGTGTCCTAGGCCGACGACAACTGCGAACCATCTACTTGAAGGCGGAGCCTTTCCCGGCTCCGCCTTCTCACGTTGAAAGGAACCTTGGCATGACAACCCTCTACGACATCCTGCCGCCTGAGCAACGCCTGGCCCTGGCCGTCACCGCCAAAAGCCCTGCCACCCTCGCCCAAACCTTTGCTGCCCACGTTGGCCAGTTCTACGACCGGGCCGCCTTCGACGCCCTGGCGCGTCAGGTGGCCGACCTCTACGCCCAGAACGGGGTCGAGCAGGCGGCCCGCTTCCGCAGCCAGCTTGACCGTCGCCTCTCCGACCGCTACCACGGGCCGGTGGCGTGGGATGTGGCTCCGACGGAGCCGGAGGCGACGGCATGAAGCGCACGGTTCAGGGTGCGCAGATCAGCCTCCTGCCCCCCGATGCAGCGACCCTCCTGCACCTCGTGCGCGAGAACCTGCGCCTGCTAGCCGAGTTGGCCGTACGCTACGAAGTGCCCCACGTCGCGCCGATGCCTGACCCACGCATCATTCGCAAGCCAACGGATGTGGCCGAGTATCTCGGCCCTGAGATGGTGGACCTGGCCCAGGAACAGTTGCGCGTCGTTCTCCTCGACACCAAGAACCACGTCCTCGGCACGCGCCTGGTCTACCAGGGCGGCCTCAACTCGGTGGTCATCCGCCTCGGCGACGTGTTCCGCGACGCGGTCGCCTACGGCGCAGCGTCCATCGTGCTTGTCCACAACCACCCCAGCACTGACCCCACGCCCTCAGTTGAAGACATCGCCATGACGCGCGACGCGGCGGAGGCGGGCCAACTCCTGGGCGTCGACGTGCTGGATCATATCGTCGTCGCCAAGGGCGGG
>CAZLBQ010000356.1:0-6717 GCA_964557745.1 uncultured Anaerolineales bacterium | reverse complement strand
AAGTCAGTCAGCGTCCAGTCGCCGTTGGGCTGGCGGACGTAGCGCTCGACCAGCGGCGTGTCCTGCGTGACCAGGAGGTAGGTCTGGAGCGCGGGGAGCGCCCGGTACTGGGCGAACTTGGGTCCCCGGTCGTAGCGCTCGGTAGCGTCGGACAGCACCTCCACGACCAGCGTCGGGTTGAGCAGAGTGTCCATGTGGCGGTCGGCGAGTTCGGCCTGGCCGCAGACGACGGTCACGTCCGGGTAGGCATAGTTGCCCGTGGACGGCAGCCAGACGCGCAGGTCGCTGGGGTAGACTTCACACGTGGTCTCACGGAGTTGAACACCCAACGTGCCGATGAGGTTAGCGACGATGGTATTGTGGACGAGGCTCTTGCCCGACGCCGGGACGATCTCGCCGTCGATGTACTCGCTCTTAGTCGGAGCCGCGCGGTCGAACGCCAGGTAGTCTTCGGCTGAGACACGCGTCTTGGGAAGCGCCGCCATGCCGTCCTTCCTCCAGGTTGAGAGAGAGCCACAGCATAGCACGCTTTCCCCCGCCGCGCAAACAGGGGGGACAACACGGATAAGCTGTAAATCGCCAGAACCTGATGTGTGGTATACTACTCTCGTAACCGGCCGCGGCGGTTGAGTGACGAGTTAGGCGGCCCTATCACGATAGGAGGTCTTACAGAATGCGCCCCCTTCGGTATTCCATCAACGTCACCCTCGACGGGTGCTGCGATCATCGTGCCGGTGTGCCGAACGAAGAGATGCATCGTCACCACACCGAGAACCTCCGCCAGGCCGATGCTCTCCTCTTTGGCCGGGTGACTTACGAAATGATGGAGGCAGCGTGGCGCTCGCAGCCGACAGGAGCGCGGCCTGATTGGATGGAACCCTGGATGGAACCCTTCGCCCGGACAATCGACGCGGCGAAGAAGTACGTCGTGTCAAGCACCCTGGATCGGGTTGATTGGAACGCGGAGCTTGTGCGCGGGGATCTGGCGGAGGCTGTCCAACAGCTCAAGCAGGAGCCGGGGAAGGGACTGCTCACGGGAGGCGTGACGCTCCCGCTAGCGTTGGCGGAGTTGGGATTGATCGATGAGTATGAGTTCGTGGTGCACCCCAGGCTGGTCGGGCATGGGCCGACGTTGTTCGCTGGGTTATCCAAGTTTGTCGACTTGAAGCTCGTGAGCCGTGAGGAGTTCGGCTCGGGGGCGGTGGCGCTACGGTATGAGCCGAAAAGGTAGCAGAGAGGCCGCGTGGCGACGAAGCTGGAGGCCGCCCAACATCCGCGTGCCAACGTCTTTTCCAGCTAAGTAGCCTGGACGGCTCCACCGGGTGCTTGACAAAACCGCCCTGCCGCGCTATCCTCTTGCCCGGGCGCCACCCACCGGTTGGCTGCCCCCTCTCCCCTTGTGGGAGAGGGGGGAAGGGGGTGAGGGGCTGCCACACCCAACCCACCACCACGAGACACCGATGCCCGCCCCCGACCGCGTCCTCCAACTCGTCGACCACTTCCACGCCAACCAGGCCGCCCTGCGCTCCAGCCTCTACAACGAGACCCAGGCCCGCATCGACTTCATCAACCCCCTGTTCGAAGCGCTGGGCTGGGACATGGCGAACCGGCGCGGCCTGCCCCTCGACCAGCGCCAGATTGACGCCACCGACGCCCAGATCGACGCCCTCGTCTACGACCTCTACGGCCTGACCCCCGACGAGATTCGGCTGGTGGAGGGCGGCGGATAAATCGTCAACCGTCAATCGTCAATCATAAGGCGACGCCTGTCATGCCGAACGCAGTGAGGCATCTACTCTGCCGGCGTTGGCAGAGGAGACCCCTCACTGCGTTCGGGGTGACAGGCGAAAGTTCTCGCCGCTTGGCCTAGTGCCCCAGGATGTCGACGCTCTTGGCCCGGCGGTGCCACGTCAACTTCGCCTGCTTGAACTGGCGCAGCAGCGCCTGGGCCCGCTCGCGCAGCGGCCGCAGCCGCGGCTCGCTCACCTTCCACTCGCCGCCCACCTGGCGAATCACCAACTGGCTGTCGCCCTGCACCTCGACGCTGAAGTCGCGCGGCGTGTGGCCCGCCTTCTCGATGCCGGCCGCCAACTCCTCCAGGGCGTGGATGAGCGTCAGGTACTCGGCCTCGTTGTTCGTCGTCTGCTCGCCCGGGTAGTCCAGGCGGCGCAGGCGGCTCTTGCCGTCCCGGGCCCGGGTAATCTGGTAACTGCCATAACCGTGGCCGGGGTTGCCCCGGCTGCCGCCGTCAAACACAATCACATAGTCGGCCACGTGGCTCCCCGCGCTACTCAATCGCCACCAGCGTCTCGCCCTGGTTGACGGCCTGCCCCGGCCGCACCTTGATGGTCTTGATGATGCCGCCGCGCGGCGCGCGCAGCTCGTTCTCCATCTTCATCGCTTCTAGGATGACCACGCCCTGCCCCTGCTCGACCATCTGCCCGACTTCGACCCGCAGCGCGACCACCAGCCCCGGCATCGGCGCTTTCAACTGCACCTCACCGCTGTGCTCGCTGTCGGCCCCACCCAGGCGCCGCAGCCGGCCCAGCCGCTCGTCCTCGACCGCCACCGCGTGCCGCTCGCTGCCAATCTCCACGTAGTAGATGCCGTCCTGCAGGTTGACGTGCGCCTCGTACGACCGCCCGTCGATGAGCAGCGAGTACGTCATGCCGCGATTGACGGCCTCGAAGCTCACCGCGTGAGGCGCGCCGTCGACGCTAATCTCGTTCGGGTGGTCCACGTCCAGCACGTACGTCCGCTTGCCCACTTCGGCCAGGTATTTCATGGCGTTCTCCTTACCACCGCGTCATCGCCCGCTGTCGGCCGGCCAGTTTCCACGTCGAGCCGCCATCCGTCGCGCCGTCGTCCTGGGAGATCATCGCCAACGCCTGCTGGCGGCGGTGGTGCGCAACCAGGGTGGCGACCATCGCCGCGACCTCGTGGTGCTGACTCGCCTCCATCGGCGTCATGGTAAACCGCTTCTCCAGGAACTGGGTGTCGAACTGGCCGCCGATGAAGCTCGGGCTGTCCATCATCTGGCGGTGGAACGGGATCGAGGTGTGGACGCCGATGAGGCGGTACTCGTCCAGCGCGCGCCGCATGCGCAGGATGGCCTCGGCGCGCGTCTCGCCCCAGGCGATGAGCTTGGCGATCATCGGGTCGTAGAACAGGCTGACCTCGAAGCCCTCGTAGGCCCCGCTCTCGACGCGGATGCCCGGGCCGGTCGGCTCCGTGATGGCGACGATGCGGCCCGTAGACGGCAGGAAGTTGTTGTGCGGGTCCTCGGACGTGATGCGGCACTCAATCGCCCAGCCGTTCATGCGGATGTCGTCCTGGCTGTAGCGCAGCCGCCGCCCCGCCGCGATGCGCAGCTGCTCCTTGACGATGTCCACCCCCGTCACCATCTCGGTCACAGGGTGCTCGACCTGCAACCGCGTGTTCATCTCCAGGAAGTAGTACTTGCCGTCCTGGTCAAGCAGGAACTCGACCGTCCCCGCGTTGGTGTAGCCCACCGAGCGCGCCGCCGCCACGGCCTTCTCGCCCATCTCGTGCCGTAGCGCCTCACTCAACGCCGGCGAGGGCGACTCCTCGATGAGCTTCTGGTGGCGGCGCTGGATGGAGCACTCGCGCTCGCCCAGGTGGATGATGTTGCCGTGCTCGTCGCCGAGAATCTGGAACTCGATGTGGCGCGCCCCCTCGACCAGCTTCTCCAGGTAGACCCGGCCGTCGTTAAACGCGCCGAGGGCCTCGCGGCGCGCCGCCCCCAGGGCGTCGGGCAGGTCTTCCATGCGCCGCACCGTGCGCATCCCCTTGCCGCCGCCGCCCGCCGCCGCCTTCACCAGCAGCGGGAAGCCAATCTCGGCCGCCGCCGCCAGGAACTCCTCGTCGCTCAGGTCCCTCTCGCTGTCGGTGCCGGGCACCAGGGGCACGCCCGCCGCCTTGACGCTGCGCTTGGCGATGACCTTGTCACCCATCGCGCGGATGGCGTGGGGCGACGGCCCGATAAAGATGAACCCCGCGTCCTGGCATGCCTGGGCGAACTCCGCCTTCTCGGCCAGGAAGCCGTAGCCGGGGTGGATGGCCTCGGCCCCCGACTTGCGGGCCACGTCGAGGATGCGGTCGATGCGCAGGTAGGACTCGCGGGCCGCCGCCGGCCCGATGTTGTACGCCTCATCGGCGTAGCGCACGTGCAGCGCCGTGCGGTCGACGTCGGAGTAGACGGCGACCGTCTTGAGACCGCGCTCGTGACAGCCGCGTAAGATGCGGACCGCAATTTCACCGCGATTGGCGACTAGGACTTTTTGGAACATAGGCCCTCTCTAGCGACGTGGCTGATAAATGCGAATCCCGTATTCAGGATAACCCCACATCTGACCGTCGATGTGGGTCACGAACTCCAGGGCAGGGTCGGCCTCCCAGGCCGCCAGCTTCTCCATCTCGGCTCGGGTGCGGCTGAAGTGCAGCCGCCACACGTCCCCGGCCAGGACCGTCATGCCCCGCTCGGCGTACCACGCGGGCGGGTGCTCCGTGACCGTCGTCACGCGCACGTAGTCCCCCGTGACTAACTCCTGGGCCGGGCCGAAGATATCCGTCGCCACGGGCCGGCCGGGCGCGTTCTGCGCCAGCCAGGCGGCGGCCAGGGCGCGTGTGTCGGGCTGGTACAGGACGCGCAGCAGCGCCAGGTCGGCGGCCAGCGGCCAGGCCAGCGCCAGCGTGACGAGCAGCGGCGCCAGCCAGCGGCGGTGGGCGAGACGCTGGCCGACGGCCAGCAGGGCCCAGCCCGCCGTCAGCGCCAGCGCGGGCAGCATGGGCATCAGGTAGCGGGTATAGCGGACACCACTCAGTGAGATGATGCCCCAGAACGTCAGCGGGAACAGCGCCAGCACGAGCGCCAGCCGCCAGCGCGAGCGCGCCAGCGCGGCCAGCCCGACCAGGCCCAGCGCGGCGTAGCTGGCGTCGCCGTGGCTCAGCAGGTACTGCACGTACCACACGGCGCTGGGGCCTTCGACGTAGCCCGACGCGTCCCACGCGCTGGCCCGCTGGTGGACGGCCAGGTTGTCCAGGAAGCGCGGCAGGTCCAGCACGGCGTAGGGCGTGGTCAGGACAAAGCCCAGCGGGACGAGAGCGAAGGCCAGCAGCGGACCCCACCACCCCTGCGGACGGCTGCGGCTGACGAGGTACGCCACGCCCAGCGGGACCGCTAGCCCGACCAGGGTGTACTTGACCGACGCGGCCACCCCGACGACGAGCGCGGCGACGGCGACCCGCTGCCACGACGCCCGCTCGAGGACGCGCAGCGTCGCCCACAGCGCGACGACGACCGTCGTCGTGAGGGCGCTCTCCGTCACGCCGTAGCGCGCCATCTGGACGCCCAGCCACGACAGGCTCAGGAACGCCGCCGCCAGCAGCCCGACGGCCGGGCCGAACAGCCGCCGCCCCACGCGGTACAGCAGGACGACGCCCAGCAGGTTGATAACCGTCGCGACGACCCGCGCCAGCAGGAAGACGCTGGCGACGGGGTAGTAGTCGGGGCGGTTGATGAGGTCATACGCTGGCAGGCTGGCCAGCGGTGGGATGAGGCCGACCATCGCGGCGAGGCGGAACACCACGGCCAGGCCGTAGATGTAGGCCGAGCCGTAGTCCAGTCGCACCGGGTCCAGGCTGCCCGTCGTGGCGACGTGCAGGGCCGGGGTGACGACGTACCACTCGTCGGGGTAGAGGAGGACGGGCAGGCCGTAGGTGATGCCCGCCAGACGCAGCGCCAGCCCGGCGAGCACAATGCCCGCCAGGCCCGCTGCGACCCAGCCCACGCGCAGGTGAGGCCAGGCCAGACTATCGGGGTGAAGACCTGGCCGCGCGGTCTCACTCATTCAGCCATTCCCGTCTGACATCAGGGGTTGTCGGGGACGAAGTCCACCAACCACTTCTGGTACAGCTTATCCAGCGTGCCGTTCTTCTGCAGCTGGACGAGCGCCGCGTCGAAGGCCGCCTTGGTCGCCGTGTCGCCCTTCTTGAACGCGAAGCCTAGCACCTCGTCGGTGAAGGGCTGGCCGACGATCTTGAGCTTGCCCTTGTTGGTCGGCATGTAACCCAGGGCCGACGGCTGGTCAATCAGGACGGCGTCGGCGTCCTTGTTGATGAGCGCCTGGACCGCCAGGTCGAAGGTGTCGAAGCGCTTCACATTCTTGTCGCCCATCAGCTTGGTGGCCGTCTCGTCGTTGGTCGTCCCCAGCTGGACGGCGACAGTCTTGCCGCCGGCCTTGAGCGCGTCGATGCTGGTGATGGCGGTCTCGTCGGCGCGCACCAGGACGACCTGCCCGTAGCGCAGGTAGGGCAGGCTGAAGTCGAGGTTCTTGGAGCGCTCTTCGGTGATGGTAATGCCCGACGCGCCGACGTCGTAGCCGCCCTGGGCGAGCTGCGGGAATAGGTTGTCGAAGCTCGTCGTCTCGATCTGAATCTTGCAGTTGGCGAGCTTGCAGATCTCGTTGAGCAGGTCGATGTCGTAGCCGACGACGTTCTTGTTCTTGTCCGTGTACTCAAACGGGGGGTACGTCGGGTCGGTCGCCGCGCGTAGCGTCTTGCCGTTCAGGCTGGGTACCTGGGCCGGCGCCGCCGCGACCGTCGCCGCCGCGATGGGCGGGATGTTGGTGGGCGCTGGCGCCGACGACTTGCTGGCGGCGGTCGCCGCGGCCGTCGCCGCCGTGGTTGCCGCGGCCT
>CAZLBQ010000355.1:0-6730 GCA_964557745.1 uncultured Anaerolineales bacterium | reverse complement strand
CCTGAGTGGCTTCGGCATGGACCAAAAGGCCGCTCTCACCCTGGCCAATACCTCCGCCAACCCGACCACGGCCGAAGTCTTCTCGCTGATGGGCGTCGACGCCAACGAGCCGGCCAACCAGGGCCACTACAACATCTCCCACGTCGGCGTGCGCAGTGGGACGCTCACCAACAGCCAGAACCAGACGCGCCAGGTCCTCCAGTTCGCCGTGAAGACCTATGGAACACAGACCGTCTCTGCGGCGTCCGAGTTCGACATCCACCTTGATGTCAACGGTGATGGGAACGATGACTACATTGTCTTCAATGCGGACGTCGGCGGTATGACCGCCAACGCGGCCAATTACGGTGTCAACGCCACGTTCATCTCGAATAGAGCCACAGGCCGTACCTCCGGCCCGTACTTCGCCACGTCGTTCCGGGCCGGCGGCTCGACCAGCATCCTGACCGTCTACGCGTCGGATGTGGGTCTCACCGACACCAATCAGAAGTTCGACTTCTATGTGCTTGCCTTCCCGTACTACCAAGATGTCCCCGGCACCTACGATGTCGCTCCCGATGGCGAGAACGACGTGTACATGTTCGACGCTCGCAACCCCCGCTTCATGATCAGTGATGCGGACGGTAGCCTCAACGTCCCGGCCAACGGCAGCGTCAGCCTGGACGTGTACGCCAACGCGCGCGGCTATCTGGGTGGCGAGATGACGGACCACCACCGCGAGAGCGGGTTGATGATTGTGTATGGTGATAACGTGTCGCCCAGTCGGGACGCCGACCCTGTCACCATCACCTTCCCGTTCAACTTCAGCGTGAGCCAGCAGACATTCGAGTTTGACCCGGCGGTGACCGGCTACTTCGTCAACCGCCTGGGCGGCCTCGACCGCCAGTTGGGCACGGGCGACCTGTGGACGGGCGTCGACAACCGCGCCATCAACCCCACCCGCTACATCGGCGTCGCCCAGTTTGGCCTGGGCGCCGTCGGGTCGACGGTGGAGTTCGAGGAAGTCTCCCTCGAACTGACGGGCCGCGACACGACGTACCTCGATCCCAAGCTCGAGAGCCAGTGGATGGTCGACATCCTCCCGTCGTCGTTGGACACCATGCTCGGCCACGCCACCTTCAACGCCGTTGCCAACGCCACGCCCGACGCCACCCTGTCGCCCGTCCTGACCGACGCCGACCTGGGCGCGGGCAAGCCCAACACCTGGACGCTGGACGCGGCGGCCCGTCGGGCGCTGGAGAACCACGTCCGCACGTCGGGCAAGGTCACCTTCCGCACCTGGGCCATGCCCATGTACAGCCAGGGCGTCCAGCTCTTCTCGTGGGACGGCCGCGCCAGCGCAGCCAAGCCGGTCCTGCGCGCCCTGACCGTGACCCACCTGCCGTAACGCCAGTGGCGGAGGGGTAGCTGCATCCCCTCCGCCACCCACCTGTCACCGCGGTGAACCGTAGCCCTGAGCAATGCGGAGGGGAACTGAGACATCTCCTCCGCCAACGCTGCTGGCGTAGGCCCCCACTGCGATGCTCAACACCTTCGACTGTCACCCCGAACGCAGTGAGGGATCTCCTCTGGCAACATCTCCAGAGCCGATGCCTCACTGCGTTCGGCATGACCGTCGCCGACAGGTCACATCGCTGCGCCTATCGCAGTTTTCACAATCCCTTCACGTATCGCCCCCGTAACCGTATCCTCTTGTCCGATCTCCGCGTTTGTCCATAGGATCACGACTCTCACGGAGATACCCCATGCCTGCTCCCGGCCCTCGCTCGGCCCCCCTGGTCCTTGTCGTCCTGGCCTGTATCGTCGCGCTCGCTCTGCTCCTCGGCCCCAGCCCGCCCTCCCTGGCCCAGGGGACGCCCGCCGAACCCACTCGCCAGTTACCGTTCAACCAACTCTACATCCCGCTGGTGATGCGGGCCGTCGGCCAGCCCTTCCCGACCGACGATCCGCCACCGCCTACAGACACCCCGACGGCGACCAGCACGCGCCGCCCGACCATCACCCCCACGCCGTCGGCCACTGCCACGAACTCGCCTACCGCGACCCGCACGGCGACCCAAACAGCCACCCTGGCGCCGGGTGTCACCCCATCGCGCACCCTGACGCCGACCGTCACCCCGACGCGCACCGTGACGACCACGCCCACGCCAGGCGGTCAGGTCGTCGTCGCCACCACGCGGGCATTCACCTTCAACGCCGGCACGCAGCCGTATGTCAGCGTCGTCGGCGAGGTCCGCAACCAGGGCGAGACGGCGGTGGAGGCCATCGTCGTCACCGTTACCCTGCTGCGCGACGACCTGCTGCCGCTCCAGACGGCGGCGGCCGAGGTCTTCGCCCCGCGCCTCGCGCCCGGCCAGAGCGCGCCGTTCCGCCTGACCGTCGAGCGCCCCGCCGACTACGACAACGCCCAGGCCACTGTCACCGGCTGGGCATGGACGACGGCCGCGCCCCTCGCAGCCCTCGCCGCCCCGACGAACACAGGCCAGACGGCCGGCGCGACGCCGACGCTACTGGGCCGCGTCGTCAACACCAGCGGCGCGCCCATCCGACACGTGCGCGTCGTCGCCGTCTTCCGCGACGCGGGCGGCGTGGCGAACGTCGTCGACAGCGGCCAGGGGGCTGACTCGCCCTACGGCCTGACCCTCGACCCCGGTGGGAGCGCGCCGTTCAGCCTGCGCGTCGCCGCCGGCCCGGTCCCCGGCGCGCCCGAGTACCACATCCTGTACGACGTCTCGCCCACGGCGGCCCCGCCCGCCCTGTCCATCAGCGGCGAACGAACCGAGCGCGCCGGCAGCCACCTGGACCTGTTCGGCGAAGTCGAGAATACGACGGGCAGCGCCATCCGCGAGACGCAGATCATCGCCTCGTTCTATGACGCCGCCGACCACCTCGTCGCCGCCGACTGGGTGTGGGCCAGCCAGAACGCCGACCGCATCCTCAACCCCGGCCAGCGCGCCCCGTTCCAGGTCACGCTCGACGGCGCGTCGGCGAGCGCCTGGACGCGCTACACCGTCCAGACGTTCCACCGCGCGGCCCCGGCCCTCCTGCCCGGCGGTGCGAACCTCGACGCGCCGTCTTTCCAGGTCGCACTCGACTACCAGAGCATCACCCTGCGCGGGCGCGTCGTCAACGGCACGGCGGTGACGCTTCGCCAGCCGCGCCTGGTCGTGACCTTCGTCAAGGACGGCAAGGTGCAGTACGCCCTCTCAGCAGAAGTCCCTGAGGCGGCCAACCTCGCCCCCGGCCAGACCGCCGACTACACCGTCAGCCAGTTCCTGCCCCAGGACGTCGGCCGCGCCCTCGTCGGCGTCGACGCCCACTACGCCCTGGACTTCCTCCCGTAACGGAGTTGCAGGTTGCAGGTCAGAGGGTGCAGGGTGCAGGGTGCAGGTTAACTCTGAACTTTCAACCTTCAACTCAGCAAAAGGGCTTCGACGGCCTCGGCGGCGCGCTGCCAGGTGAACTGGCGAGCGCGCGCCAGGCCGCGTTCGCGGAGGTCGGCGCGTAAGGTAGAGTCGGAGAGGAGACGGTCGAGGGCGGCCGCCCAGGCTGTCGTGTCACGGGGCGAGACGAGCAGACCCGCGTCGCCCACGACCTCTGGCAGGCTCGACGTGCGCGCCGCCAGGGTAGGCGTCCCACACGCCATCGCCTCGGCCAAGGGCATGCCAAAGCCCTCGTGCAGGCTCGGCAGGGCCAGAGCCTCGGCGTGGCGCATCAGCCCCGGCAGGTCGGCGGCGGGCGCGTGGCCCAGGAAGCGCGCCTGGTCGCCCAGCCCCAGGTGCTCCACCAGCGCGTGCAGCCGCTGGGCCTCGCCGCCCCACCCCGCCTTCCCTACCAGCACCAACGCCACATCGTGTCGCCCCCACTCCGCGAAGGCGCGCAGCAGCGTCGCCACATTCTTGCGCGGCTGGAGCGTCCCGACGTAGAGAAGGTAGGGCGAGAGCAGGCCGTAGCGGGCGCGAATGGTCTCCGCCTCGCCCGGCGGCGCCTCTGGTGTATAGACGGCGTCCACCGCCGGGTAGACCACGCTGATGCGGTCGGGGGGGACGCGGTACAGGCGCGTGACATCGCGCCGCGTCGCCTCGGAGTCGGCCAGGAGACGCCAGGCGCGGCGGGCGGCCCAGCGGGTGCTCAGTTCGAGGTAGAGGCGCTGCCGCCAGGGGTGCGCCTGGGGGAAGAAACGAAAGCCCACATCATGCACCGTCACGAGGCTGCGGCGCGGGTGGACCAGCGGCAGGACGTGGGCCGGGACGAGGAGCGCATCCGGCCGCCGCCGCAGCATCTCCCATGCCAGGCGGGTGTGGGTCCACAGACGCGGCGCGGCCAGGACACGGACGTCGGCCGACAGGCCGCGCAACTCGGGCGGCGGCGGGGCGCGGAAGTAGAGACGATAGCGCTGCCGCCCCCGCTCCACCAGAGCGCGGATGAGGCCCACCGAGTAGTTCTCGGTGCCGGTACGCGGGGGCGGCGTGGCGCGGCTGGCGTCGATGCCGACGAGCATTAGCTCGGCCGCCGCCGCAGCGCACTCAGCAGCAGGCCGATGCCGCCCACGATGAGGGCAATCGGCCCGAGGTAGGGCACGATAAACGCGGCGAACGTCGGGCTAAACACCCCGAAGGTAAAGAAGAAGGCCAGCACGCCAAAGGCCACCGCCAGCGAGCCGACGATAAACAGCCCCCAGTCACGCAGCCCGCTGGCCAGGAAGCCCAGCAAGAAGCCCAGGCCGCCGATGAGGACGAACGCCGGCCACAGTTGCGCCATCGCGTCCCAACTCACCCAGCCGAGGGTAAAGGTAAAGAAGAACAGCCCGATGAGCGTCGCCCACGTCCCGACCATCACCGCGCCCTCGTCGCGGCGGCCGCGCCGCCCGCGTGTCGCGCCGCCCGTCAGCATTGCGAGGCCGAACAGCAGCGGGAAGATCGGCCACAACTGGCCGATGCTGACCGTGACGATACCGAGGTTGTCGAGCAGGAACCAGACGCCGAACAGGACGAGCAGCAGGCCGGGGACGAGCGCCCCCCAGCGGCGGCGCGTCTCGGTCGGCGGACGTGAGAGATTGTCGTTCATAACGTACCTCATTGCCAGACCCAGGTAGGGGTGAACCTACGTGTTCGCCCTGGGCAGACGCGCAGGTCTGCCCCTATGATGGCGATGCCAACAACGACGCGAGATAGGCGTCGTCAACCAGATGACCCGCGCGGAGGACGCGGGGGGGATAGACCGTCACATCCAGCACCGTCGACGCCTGGCCGATGGGCGACGGGCCGCCGTCCAGGACCAGCGCCACGCGGTCGCCCAGCGCCGCCACGGCCTCCTGGGCCGTCACCGCTGGCGACGCGCCCGACAGGTTGGCGCTCGTCGCTGCGAGTGGCGCGCCGAGCAGCCGCGCCAGCGCCCGCGTCACCTCACAGTCGGGCATCCGCACCGCCACCGTGGGCTCGCCCGCCGTGAGAGACGGCGGCAGGCCGGGCCGCGCGGCCACCACCAGCGTCAACGCGCCGGGCCAGTAGCGCGCCATGAGGTCGCGCGCCACGTCCGAGACGTCCTGGGCCACCTCCGCCACGTCCGCCGCGTCGGCCAGCAGGAGCGGGATGGCCTTGTGGAGCGGGCGGAACTTAGCCGTGAAGAGCTTGGCGACGGCTTCCTCGCGCAGGCCATGCGCCCCGACGCCGTAGACGGTGTCGGTGGGAAAGACCACCAGTTCGTCGGCGCGGAGGCGGGCCACAGCCTCATCCAGCGCGCCGGGCGCGTCGGCGGACAGCAGCAGCGCGCTCACTCCTTCCCTCCCAAGACAAAGCGATCCAACGCCGCGGCGACACCGTCGGCGTGGAGCGGCGGGGCGACCCAGTCGGCGACGGCCTGGAGGCTGGGCGCGCCGTCACCCATCGCCACACCGACGCCGGCCCACTCCACCATGCTGCGGTCGTTGTCGTTGTCGCCCATCGCCAGCACGCCCTCGCGCGGCACGCCCAGCCGCTCGGCTAGCCACGCCAGGGCTGCGCCCTTCGAGACGCCAGGGGGGTTGCCCTCGACAAACAGGCGGTGCGAGCGGACGACGATCAGGCGCCCGTCAAACGCGGTTTTCCAGCGCGCCTCGATGACGTCGGCCTCCGGCGGCTCGGCGATGATGATGAACTTGAGGGCCGGATGGCTGTCGAGGATAGTCGTCAGGTCGGGCGTCACGTGCATCGGTAGCCCAAACCAGCGGTCGTAGAACTCCTGCGGCCAGCGGCGCTGGCGGGTGTAGATCGTCTCGCCGACATAGAAGCTGATGTCGACGTCCTCGGCCAGGGCGCGCCGCGCCGCCGCCAGCGCCACGTCGCGCGTCATGCCCTCGGCCCGCAGGACCGTCGCGTCGCGGGGATCCGTGATAACGCCCCCCTGGTAGGTGATGAGGGGCGTGGTGATGCCGAGGCGCTGGGCGAAGGGCCGCGCCGAGGCGAAGGCGCGCCCCGTGGCGATGGTGACGTGGACGCCCCGCGCCAGCGTGGCCGCGATGGCGCACTCAACACGCCGCCCAATCCTCAATTCCTCGTCCAGTAGCGTCCCGTCCAGGTCCAATGCCACTAGTTTAATCGGATAGGTCACGTAAGCGAATCTCCACCAGGCGGTCGTGTCCCGCCAGGTCTCGGGGAATGTGAATCGCCGCGGGCGATAAGACATCCGCCAGCCCCGCGACGGCCTGCGCCTGCCCGACGCCAATCTCCAGCAGCAGCTAGCCGCATGGCTC
>CAZLBQ010000354.1:0-6735 GCA_964557745.1 uncultured Anaerolineales bacterium | reverse complement strand
GCGGTGGCCGAGGCGCTGCGCCGCGGCGTGGGGCCGCTGGCCGAGCGGCCCGTCTCGCCCTGGGTCAAGGCCGGGCGGGTCACATTTACCTACCAGAACCCAAAAGCCCACCGGGTCCAATTGATCGCGTCGTTCACGTTGTGGGACCCCAACGGGCCGGACTTCAGCCAGGACGCGCCGGGCGTGTGGACGCTGACTATCCCCGCGCCTCCGCCCGGCCGCTATGCCTACAAGTTCATCGTCGACGACGCCGACTTCGTCCCCGACCCGGAGAACGGCTTCCAGGTGCCCGACGGCTACGGCGGCTGGAACGCCGTCCTGACCGTCCCTGACCCCGCCCGCCGCTAAAGCGCGGTACGCAAATTGCAGTAGACGCTACCAACACATATGGAATAGATCGTCCACACGAAGCGTCGCTGGAAGGAGATGGACCGCCATGAGTCTCGGCAAGGTTTGGGGTCTGCTCAAGCAGACCTGGCAGGAGTTCAACGAAGATAAGGTGCCCCGCCTGGGGGCCGCGCTGGCGTACTACACACTGTTCTCGCTGGCGCCCCTCCTCGTCATCGCCATCGCCATCGCCGGCCTGGTGTTTGGCGACGAGGCGGCGCGCGGCCAGATCGTCGGCACCATCGGCGGCCTCGTCGGGCAGCAGGGCGCGGAGGCCATCCAGTCGATGATTCAGAACGCCAGCAAGCCCTCGACGGGCATCCTGGCCACCATCATCGGCTTTGTCACCCTGTTCCTCGGCGCGTCGGGTGTGTTCGGCGAGCTGCAGCAGACCCTCAACACCATCTGGGAAGTCACTCCGAAGCCCACCAAGGGTATCATGGGGATGCTCAAGACACGCATCTTCTCGTTTACCCTCGTGCTGGGCACAGGCTTCCTGCTGCTCGTCTCGCTCGTCATCAGCGCGGGCCTGGCGGCGCTGGGCAAGTACATGAGCGGCCTGGTGCCCGGCCTCGACTTTCTCTGGCAGATCGTCAATTTCGTCGTGTCCTTCGGCGTGACGACCCTGCTGTTCGCCCTGATCTACAAGATTGTGCCGGACGCCGAGATCGAGTGGCGCGACGTCTGGGTCGGCGCGGCGTTCACGGCGCTGCTCTTCTCCGTCGGCCGCTTCGCCATCGGCTTCTACCTGGCCCGCAGCGCGACGGCCTCGGCCTACGGCGCCGCCGGCTCGCTGGTCATCCTCCTGCTGTGGCTGTACTACTCGGCCCAGATCATGTTCTTCGGCGCCGAGTTCACCCAGGTCTACGCCAACAAGTATGGCTCGCGGCTGCAACCCGCCCCGGATGCGCTGCCCATGACCGAGGAGGCGCGGCTGGAGCAGGGCATGCCGCGCCAGAACGACGTCAAGGAGGCCGACAAGCGCGGTGGGGATACGTCGGTCGAGGAAGTGGCCGAGGAGCGCGAGCGCGCCGGCGTGGATGGCCGGACACAGACGCCCGAGGAACGCGAGCAGGCGCGGGCCGACGGCAAGACGGAGAAGCCGGCTGAGCGCGAGCCGCGCCCAACGGCCCAGGGTCAGCATCAGCCGGCGCACGTCGCCACGAGCGACGCAGCGCCCACGACGGAGGCGCCGAGTGGCCCGTATCGTGTCGCCGGTTTGCTTGCGGCGGCGATTGTTGGTATTCTTGGGGTCGTGCGGGGGTTCCGCCAGAACGGGAACCAGAGCAACCAGGCATAAGCCGTGGGACGTGGGGCGTGAGGCGTGAGAACGCGGCGCGGCTCGCGTCTCACGCCTCACCATTCACACATCACGGAGGTTACTCGCCCCATGTCCAGCCACGACCTCAAACGCGTTGGTCTCGTCGTCGGTCGCGAGTGGTCCATGCCCCCTGCCCTCATCGAGGAGATCAACCGCCGTGATGAGGGCGTGGTGGCGGAGTTTGCCAAGATGGGCGGCACGCGGGCGAACGAGCCGTGCCCCTACGACGTCCTCGTCGACCGCATCTCCCACGAGCTCCCCTACTATCGTACCTATCTCAAGAACGCCGCCCTGCAGGGGACGCGCGTCATCAACAACCCCTTCATGTGGTCGTCCGACGACAAGTTCTTCGAGGCGTCGCTGGCGACGAAGCTCGGCGTAGCCCACCCCAAGACGGTCGTCCTGCCCAACAAAGACTACGTCGAGGGCATCACGTCCGACAGCCTGAGTAACCTAGAGTACCCCCTGGACTGGGACAAGATACTGGACACCATCGGCCTGCCGGCGGTGCTCAAGGACGCCTACGGCGGCGGCTGGAAGGAAGTCTACATCGTCCGCTCCAAGGAGGAGTTGCTCCACCACTACAACGACTCCGGGCTGCTGACGATGGTCCTTCAGGAGTTCATTGACTGGGAGTCTTATGTGCGCGTCATGGTGCTGGGGCAGGAGTGGGTGCTGCCCATGAAGTACGACCCGCGCCAGCGCCGCTACTTCGTCGAGCACGAGCACATGAGCGCCGACCTGGGCCAGCGCGTGGTGGCCGACTCGCTCAAGCTGTGCCGCGCCCTGGGCTACGACATGAACACGCTGGAGTTCGCCGTGCGCGACGGCGTGCCCTATGTCCTGGACTACATGAACCCCGCGCCCGACATGGACATCTACTCGCTGACGCCGATCTACTTCAACGACGTCGTCAACGCCCTGGCCGACCTGTGCATCCGCTATGCCCACCAGGGCCGGCTCGACCGCAGCCCGCAGAACATCACCTGGGACCGCTTCCTGGCCGGGCGTTAGTCTCATCGGAGGAGCCGCGCATGCTCAACCCACCCCTGCTGGACGGCCTGGCGGCCGAGACCGTCGCCACGCCGCGCCTCGAACAGTTCGTCATCACCCGCGGGCCGCGCCACGGCACGCCCGTCGTCTTCGTCCATGGCAACGTCTCGGCCGCCCGCTTCTGGGAGGAGACACTGCTCGCGCTGCCGCCGCAATACTTCGGTGTGGCGGTCGACCTGCGTGGCTATGGCCGCACTCAGCCGCGTCCCATCGACGCGACGCGCGGTCTACGCGACTGGAGCGACGACCTGGCCGAACTCCTGGACGCCCTGCGCCTGGACCAGCCTCACCTCGTCGGCTGGTCGATGGGCGGCGGCGTCGTGATGCAGTTTGCCATCGACTACCCGATGCGTGTCAAGTCGCTGACGCTGGTCGCGGCGATGTCGCCGTACGGCTTCGGGGGGACGCACGGCGCGGATGGCGAGGCCAACACGCCCGACTTCGCCGGCTCCGGGGCGGGAACGGCCTCGCCAGAGTTCGCCAGGCGGCTGGCGGCGGGCGACACGAGCGGCGACGACGCCAACGCGCCGCGCAACGTGATGAACGCCTACTACTTCAAGCCGCCGTTCCGCTCGCCGCGTGAGGATGTGTTCGTCGGGGAGATGTTGACGACGCGCACGGGTGAGGACTTCTACCCGGGCGACCTGGCGACAAGCGAGCACTGGCCGGGCGTCGCGCCGGGGACGCGCGGCATCAACAACGCCATTGCCCCCAAGTACTGTAACCTGAGCGCCTTTGCGGACATCGCGCCGCAGCCGCCGGTGCTGTGGGTCCACGGCGCAGACGACCAGATCGTGTCGGACACATCGCTGTTCGACCTGGCGTTCCTGGGCCAGTTAGGAGCCGTGCCGGGCTGGCCGGGGCCGGACGTCGCGCCGGTGCAGCCGATGCTAGGCCAGTTGCGCGCCGTCCTGGACCGCTACCAGGCGGCAGGCGGGCGCTACGCCGAGCACGTGCTGGCCGACTGCGGCCACAGCCCCCACATCGAGAAGGCAGACGAGTTCCGCCACCTCCTCCACGCGTTCCTGGCAGACTCATGAACCGCCGATGAACAGCGAACCGCCGATGCACGCCGATGGACACCGATGGATTCTCTCATTTTTAATCTGCGTTTATCGGCGTCTATCGGCGGTTTGTTGTAGGGGGGACTACGGATGAATACGGACGAACGCCGGTTTGAATTGGACCGCGTCACGCGTAGAATCATTGGCTGTGCCTTCGCGGTAAGCAACACGCTGGGGGCGGGCTTCCTGGAGAAGGTGTACGAGAACGCGCTGGCGCACGAGCTGCGGAAGAATGGCTTGCGCGTCGAGCAGCAGTCCGCTATTCTCGTCCACTACGACGGTGTGGTTGTCGGCCAGTATGTGGCGGACCTGCTGGTCGAAGGCGGCGTCCTGGTGGAGTTGAAGGCGGTGCAGGCGCTGGACGACATTCACATGGCTCAGTGCCTGAACTACTTAAAGGCGACTGGACTGCACGTCTGCCTACTCATCAACTATGGCCGCGCGCGTCTCGAATACAGGCGCATCGTCCGCGACTTCTGATGAGGGAACCGCCGATGAACGCCGATTCGGAAATTTAGGACAATCCATCGGTGTGTCGTGGCGTTCATCGATGGCCCCATTAACAAACCGCCGATGAACGCAGATGGACGCAGATAGATTGGTGTGGTTTCTGAATCGGCGTGAATCGGCGTTCATTGGCGGTTTGTTTAGGCTGAGGAGACTCGCTTATGCGTGACATTATCGCGGCGTATAATGATTTGGCGGTGGGGAGGCCGGAGTTGGCTGAGGCCTCGCAGGCGCAACTGGACGAAGTGCTTATCCCCCGTCATCTGCACTTCGGGGGGCGACCGCTGGCAACGGTGCTGCGGCCCCACTTCCTGACACGCGCCGAGTACCAGTATATCCGCCATGAGGGGGCGTTGCTGCTGGCGGCGTTCGACCGCGCTTATCAGCGGTTGCTGGCGGATGCGGGCTTTCGCGCGCAAATGGACTTGACGCCGGAAGAGGAGGATGTGGTCCAGATCGACCCTGGGTATGCCACGCCGACGCCTACCGGCCGTATCGATACCTTTTTCGTCCATGGGGGGACGCTGCAAGCGGTGGAGTACAATGCCGAGACACCGGCGGCGACGGCCTACGAGGACGAGTTGAGCGATGTCTTCCTGGGTCTGCCGCTGATGAGTGAGTTTGGTAAGAAGTACTATGTCCAGCCGTTGGCGGCGCGTTGGCAGTTGCTGGGTGTATTGCGCGATCTGTGGTCGGAGGCGGGAGGACGGGGTAAGCCGCAGATCGCCATTATCGACTGGGATAACGTGCCGACGTACTCGGAGTTCGAGCTGTGGCAGGAGTACTTCGCGCGCCAGGGCTACCAGGCCATTATCACGACGCCGCAGGCCGTCGAGTATCGGGGCGGCAAACTGTACAGTGGTGACTTCCGCATCGACGTCATCTACAAGCGCGTCCTGGGCAGCGAACTGCTCGAGGCGTATGGGGTGAACCACCCCATCATCCACGCGCTGCGCGACCGCGCCGTGGTGATGTTCAACCCGTTCCGCTGCAAGCTGCTGCACAAGAAGATGAGCTTTACCTTGCTGTCCGACGACGCCAACGCGGGCATGTACACCGGGGAGCAACTGCGCGCCATCCGCGAGCATATCCCGTGGACGCGCAAGGTGGCGGAGATGAGGACGACGCGCGACGGCCAGACGGTCGATCTGGTGCCGCACATCCTGGCGGCGAAGGACGGGCTGGTCCTCAAGCCCAACGACGAGTACGGCGGCAAGGGTGTCGTCATCGGGTGGGAGACGAGCGCGGCGGACTGGGAGCGGGCGGTGCAGGAGGCGCTCCAGACGTCGTATGTCGTGCAGGCGAAGGTGAACATCGCCCGCGAGGACTACCCGATGTGGGCCGACGGGCAGGTGGTGGTGGGCGAGCGGCTGGTGGACCTGGACCCGTTTATCTGGAAGGGCCAGTACGTCCACGGCGCGCTGACGCGCCTCTCGGCGCAGACTTTGCTCAACGTCACGGCGGGCGGCGGCTCGACGGTGCCGACGCTGCTGGTCGAGCCGCGCGACGTATAACGGTTGATAGACCCTGGGAGTGGAGGAGACATGAAGCGGCCGTCATTCAACCTGGGTGTCGAGGAAGAGTACCAGATTATCGACCCGCAGACGCGGGGGCTGCGCTCGTACATCACCGAGTTCCTGGAGGACGGCAAGCTCGTGCTGCGCGAGCGCGAGATCAAGCCGGAGATGTTCCAGTCGGTGGTGGAACTGGGGACGCCGGTGTGCGAGTCGGTGGACGACGTGCGGCGCGAGGTGGTCAAGATGCGCAGCGACATCGCGACGCTGGCGCAGCAGAAGGGGCTGACCATCGCGGCGGCGGGGACGCACCCGTTCTCGCACTGGGAGCAGCAGGAGGTGTCGCCCTTCCCGCGCTACTTTGGGGTGCTGGAGGACATGCAGCAGGTGGCGCGGCAACTGCTCATCTTCGGTCTGCACTGCCACGTGGGGATTGAAGACCCGGAGCTGCGCATCGACATCATGAACCAGGTGCGCTACATGCTGCCGCACATCCTGGCGCTGTCGACGTCGTCGCCGTTCTGGGAGGGGCGCAAGACGGGTCTCAAGTCGTTCCGCAGCATCATCTTCGAGCAGTTCCCGCGCTCGGGTATCCCGGGTGAGTTCGAGTCGTGGGCGCACTTCCAGAACTATGTCGACCTGCTTATCCGCCCCGGCTGTATCGACGACGGCAAGCGCATCTGGTGGGACGTGCGCGTCCACCCCAGCTTCCCGACGCTGGAGTTCCGGGTGTGCGACATGGCGACGCGGATCGAAGAGGTGCTGTGTATCGTCGCCCTGTTCCAGGCGGTGTGCCTGAAGCTGTACAAGCTGCGCCGCGACAACCAGACGTTCCGCATCTACCGCACGGAACTCATCCAGGAGAACAAGTGGCGGGCGATCCGCTACG
>CAZLBQ010000353.1:0-6762 GCA_964557745.1 uncultured Anaerolineales bacterium | reverse complement strand
TGGGCAGCGCGTAGTGGTAGGTAATCGGTCCGATGATGCCCAGCGCGGCGCCGTAGGCCGAGCGAATGGAGAGGTTGTCGTTGAAGCTGGTGGCAACGGTCATCTGCTGAGTCACACCCTGCTCAACCAGTTGGCTAAACAGTTCGGTGAACCCCTGACCCGCCCAGGTGATGATGAAGACCTGCGCCTTGCTGTCGACGGCGCGCTTCAGGACGGTCCTGAAATCGGTGGTGTCGGGTGCGACAAACAGATCGTCGGCGACGAATCGGCCACCCGCCCCCTCGACAGCCCGCCGCCAGGTGGCCGCACTCTGGCGGCCAAACGCGTCGTCGGGCGCGAGTTGGACGAAGCTCCCGCCGGCGTTTTTGACGAAGTACGGCGCCGCGGCCAAGGCTTCCTGGTCTGTCGTGCGGCTGGTACGAAACGTCGTGCGCGCCGCCCTCTTGCCTGTCAGGTCCGGGCTGGCGGCGGGGTCAATCATCAGCACTTTCCGGCTCGGCCCCAACGCCTCCTGAGCCGCCAGGGCTGCGGCTGAACTAGCGCAGCATTGGACGATCTCTGCGCCCTCGTCGATCAGCTGCCGCGCCAACTCGGCCGCCTTCTCGATCTTGCCCTCGCTGTCCCGCGTGACCACCTGGAGCGGTCGCCCGGCCACCACCAGGGTCCCTTGCGTCGCGTACTCCAGGCCCAGCCCAAAGCCGCGCACCTCCATCTCGCCGTAGCGTTTCAGGCTGCCGGACAGGTCGGTGATGAGGCCAATGGTCAGCGGCTTGCCGGTGACGTTAGGGGCGGCGGGGGATGGCGCGGCGAGTGCGGTAGCTTGCGACGCGAGGGCCGGCGCGGGGGATGGCGCCACCGTTCCAGTCGGCGGCGCGGTCGCCGCAGCCGACCGTGTCGCCGAGGCTGCGTTACACCCAATAAGCAGCGCCGAACACAAGAAGGCGGCTGCCCAGCTCAGGGCGACCAACGGCAGCCGGCAGGGTCGCCTGCCCTGCTCCCTTGTCCCCCTGTTTCCCTGCCCCCTGGCCCCCAACCCCTGTTCCCTCAACCCCACCCCCTAACCCATGCGCCCCCGCTTCCCCCTGGGCCGCCTGTCGTCTGTCGTCCTCCTGCTCCCGCGTTGGGCACCTTCCGCGTTCCGTCTTCCGCCGTCCTGCTCTACCACGCCGTCCAGCCCCCGTCCACGAGGAGCACGTGGCCGGTGATCATGTTCGCGGCGGGCGAGGCCAGGAAGACCACCGACCCGACGACGTCGGCCGGTTCGCCGATGCGGCGCAGGGGGGTGCGATCGATGACCAGATCGTGGAACTGGGGGTCGTCAAACATCGGCTTGGTCAGGGGGGTCATGATAAAGGCAGGCGCGACGGCGTTGACATTGATGCCGTGGGGCGCCCACTCGATGGCCAGCACGCGGGTCTGGTTGGCGAGGCCCGCCTTGGCCGAGCAGTACGCCGCGCGATAGTAGAAGCCGACCTCGCCCATAATCGACGTAATGTTAATAATCTTGCCGCCGCCCCCGCGCGCGATCATGTGCTTGCCGACCGCCTGGGCCATGAAGAACGCCCCCTTGAGATCGGTGTTCAGCACGCGGTCCCACTGCTCTTCAGTGACATCGACAGCCCAGCGTGGAACATTCAGCCCCGCGTTGTTGACGAGGATATCGACGTGGCCCCACTCGCCGACGACGCGGTCCACCAGCGCCTGGATCGAGTCGAGTTTGGTGACGTCCAGCGCCGCCGTCAGCGCCCGCCGCCCCTCAGCGCGCACCAACTCGGCTGTGCCCTCGGCGGCGGCCTCCTTGCCCGGCAACTCGGTGATGACCACATCCGCGCCGTAGTGCGCCAACCCCTGGGCGAATGCCTGCCCCAGCCCACTCCCTGCGCCCGTCACGATGGCGATCTGATTGTCCAGGCGGAACGAAGGCATCGTCATCAGCTTCTCCTTTGGTCGGTCGGTCGCAGCTGGTCACATTCCGCCGTAGAGGATAACGTGGACCTCGCCCGGCCCGTGGACGCCCACCGACAACGTCTGCTCAATGTCGCCGGTGCGGCTGGGGCCGGTGATGAAGGTCAGCCCGCTGATATCCACCTGGCCGTCACGCACGTGGTCGGCCTTGAAGCGCGCCACGAGGTCGGGCATGGCGGGCAGCAGGCGCGCCACCGGGACGATGGCGACGTGGAGGGGCGGGAGCAGCGTCGCCGCGCGCGGGTTGTGCGGCCCCGCCACCATCGCCAACGTCCCCGTCTCGGCAATGGCATAGTCGGCCCCGCTGACGACCAGTTCGGCCTGCGCCATCACTTCGCGTTGGGCGGCGCGCGCCTCGGGCGTCGGCGTCTCGCCTGGAGCGAAGCCGACCTGTGTCACCTGGACATTGGTCATCGTCAGGCCGGGCGCGACCTGGTCCATCGCCGGATGGCGGGTGATAATGACCTCGTGCAGTCCCTTCTCGCGGATCATCAGCCGCACGCGGGCCACCGCCTCATCCAGCGTCGCCGCCACATGCGCGTAGCCCCCCACCGCGCCGAGCATCGCGGCGAAGCGCAACGCCAGGTCGTCCGTTCCGGCTGTTGTTGTCGGCGGCGTCGGGGCCGCTGGGAAGATGGGGACCTCTACCTCGGTCAGCGGCGCGTGGGCCGGCGTGGCCGGCCGCCAGGCGCGCAGCGCCGCCCGCATGCGGTCGAGGAACCGGGCGCCCGCCGTTGTCTCAGTCATCTTGACCCTGGCTCTCTGGCAGCGGTGGTGGTGGCGCCGGCTCCGCCTGCAAGCGCGCCCAGCGCGCGTGGAAGGGCTGCGCGGCGGGCAGCGGGAACTGGCGGCTCGCCGTCCAGTTCTTAAGCACGGGGATGGGCGCGTCCTGGACCTGCTCGCCGCGCGCGAAGGGCTTCAGCAGCAGCCGCGCCTTGCCGCCCAGGCCGTACAGCAGCGCCGACAGCCCGCCCTGGCGGTACAGGCGGAACAGCGCCTTCTCCTGCCAGGGCCGCAGGGTCTTCTCGCCAGCCGGTGGCGGAGCATCGGGTTGTAGCGGGCCGCGCGCCGCCGCCGAGAAGGGCCGCGCGTCACCCTCGGCCTCCAGCCGCCGCAGCTCGATGAGCATCCGCGGAATATCGATCATCACCGGGCAGGCGTCCAGGCACGCCCCGCACAGACTCGACGCGTGGGGTAGCTCCGGGAACTTGTCCAGCCCGAACAGCAGCGGCGTCTGGACCGCGCCAATCGGCCCGGCGTAGACGCCGCCGTAGGCGTGGCCGCCAATCTCGCGGTAGACCGGGCAGGCGTTCAGGCACGCGCCGCAGCGGATACACAGCAGCGACTCGCGGAACGTACTGGCGAGCAGGCGGCTCCGCCCATTGTCCACGATCACCACGTGCAGCGTCTCCGGCCCGTCGGCGTCGTCGGCGCGGCGCGGCCCAGTAACTGTCGAGACATACGACGAGATGCGCTGCCCCGTCGCCGAGCGGGTCAGCAGTTTGAGTGCCGTCGCCCACTCCTCCCACGTTCCGATGACCTTCTCCGCGCCCATCATAGCAATGTGGACTGGTGGTACCCCTGTCACATAGCGCCCATTGCCCTCGTTGGTGACGAGGGACAGCGTCCCCGTCTCTGCGATCGCAAAGTTGACGCCTGAGATGCCCACGTCGGCGTTCAGGAAGACCTGCCGCAACTCCTCGCGCGCCAGGGCCGTCAGTTCGGGGATGCTGGCGTCGGCGGGGATCTCCCGCCCGACGACACGGCTGAACAACTCGGCCACCTGGGCCTTGGTCTTGTGGACGGCGGGGGCGATGATGTGGCTGGGCGTCTCGCCCGCCAGTTGGATGATCCACTCGCCCAGGTCCGTCTCAACCACGCGCAGCCCCGCCGCCTCCAGCACGGGATTGAGGCCAATCTCCTCCGTCAGCATGGACTTGGACTTGGCGACGATCTTGGCGTCGACCTGGCGGCAGATGTCCAGGACAATCTGCGCCGCCTCGGCGGCGTCGGCGGCGAAGTGGACGTGGCCGCCGTGCGCCTCGATATGGGTCGCCAGCCGGTCCAGTGTCTCGTCCAGGTGGTAGACGCCCCGCTCGCGGGCCGCGCGGACCTCGCGCCGTACCGCCTGCGCGTCGCCTAACTCCTCCCAGGCGCGCAGCCGCTCGCCGTAGAAGCGGTTGGTCGCCGCCGCCAGCGCCGCTTCCAACGAGGGGCTGTCCAGCGCCTCCCGCACTCGCGTGTCAAAGGGTTGTGTCGGATACCCGTGCATACGTTAGCTTCCCAGCTTGCGAACTGCTTCGAGGACGTTGCGCGCCACCACCACCGACGACTGCGCGAGCGCACGAGGAGCGCCGGGTAGCGCGTTGTCGTAGTCCGCGCGATTACGCTGATCTCGCAGGCGACTCAGGTCCAGGCCCATCTTGCGTCGTGTGCGGTCTGCCGCGAAGCGAAAGTGAGCGATGAGCCGACTATGTCACGCAGCAGCCCCTCAGCCAGTTCGAGATAGTCTTCCCAAGCGAAACTCACGCGAACTCCAGGCTGAAGTTGAGACGGCCTTCGGTCTGGTCTTGATCGAGGAACCATTCCTCATCGAATTGGTCCAACTTCGCCAGGGCTTCATCTACAGGCTCAGTGGTCGTGATATAGGCGAAGAGCTCATCCTCACCTTCGCCTTCCGAATCGCGGACCACATTCAGCGTCAAGTGCGGCGCGCCGAAGATGCGCGCCAGGTGCGGGTAGGCGTCGAGAAGCACCGCGATCAGAGCCGGATGCTTGCGTAGGAATTCTTGGACACCATCAGTCTCCGCAGGAAAGAGAGCCTTGACCCGTTCGAGGCTCTTCTCCACCTCAACAGGTGTCGTCCCATTTGTTCCCCGCCTTCGCGGCGGGGACGCTCGGCGCGCAGTCATAACCCCTCACTGTGCTTGCGCAGCTCCATGAGCTAGAATCGACGCCAGGTGCATGACTTCTATCCCGACACCGCGTTTCCGTAACCCGCCACCCATGTGCATCAGGCAGCCCGCGTCCGTCGTCACGACGGTCGGCGCGTCGGCGGTCTGGACGCGCCGCAGCTTCTCGTCCAGCATCGCGCCCGAAATGGCTGGCATGCGCACCGCAAAACTGCCGCCGAAGCCGCAACACAGGTCCGAGCCGTTCATCTCCACCAGTTCCAACCCGCGCACATGGCGCAGTAGGCGGCGCGGCTGCTCGCGGACGCCCATCCCCCGTAGCGCGTGGCAGGCGTCGTGGTACGTTACCCGTCCCGCCCACGTTGCGCCGACATCCTCGATGCCCAGCACGTCGACAATGAACTGGCTTAACTCATAGGTGCGCCCGGCGACCGCCGTCACCCGCTCCTCCCAGCGGCCGTCGCCTGCAACGAGATGTGGGTACTCCTTCCGCACCATCGTCGCGCACGAGCCAGACGGCGTGACAATGACTTCGCTGTCGGCGAAGACCTCGGCATAGTGGTGCGCCAGCGCGCGGGCGTCCTGGTGGAACCCGCTGTTGTAGGCCGGCTGGCCGCAGCACGTCTGCCCCTGGGGGAACGTCACCTCGCAGCCCACACGGCGCAGCAGGCGCACCGTCGCCTCCCCCACTTCAGGAAAGAACAGGTCAGTCAAACACGAGATAAACAGGGCAACTTTCAAGCCGCATCCCTCACTCTGGCGATTGACGATTGACGATTGACGATTAGCCGCCTGCCGTCTACTAGCCCCTAGCCCCTGCCTCCTGCCCCCTATTCCCCAGTCCGCAGGCTACTCACGCCAAACGGACTGATGCCGTCGTAAGCCGTCTCGACTTGATGAACAATCGTCGTCGCCAACCGGCGCGCCAGATCGTCACTCAGCTTGGTCTGCCAGTCCCGCACCGTCTCCGGTCGGCCATTGGGCAGCGCCTCCAACAGGCGGTCGAACACAGTGCGCTCCTCGGCGCTCGACTGGTCAGGCTCCAGGAGCAGCGTAGGGGTCTGGATCTCGGACAGGCGCTGCCAGGGCAGGGCGTCGCTCAGTTTCGTGCCATTGGCGAACGGCGCCAGGGCTGTAATCGAGCGTACGCTCTGCGGCGCGCGGTGCGCCGCCAGCAGCGCCGCCTGTGCGCCGTCGCCGTAGCCTACCAGGTGCGCCCACGGCATCTTCATCGCCTGCAAGAAGCCTAGCGTGTCCGTCGCCGCTGCGCCCACATCCCCCGACCACACCGGCGCGATGACATAGTAATCCCAGGGCATCAACTTCGCCACCGGGTTCCAGAAGTCGCGGTCGGAGGCCAACAGGAAGAGGGGCACCGGCCCCGTGCGCAGGTGGTACTCGGTATATTCCACGTGCCGCCCATTAACGTTCAGATACGGCATAGCAGTCTCCCTCTCAATCCTGACGATTCTCAAGCGTTTCTATGACATGCGTCAGCCACTCGCGCTGGCGCACGAAGGACGTCAATTCGGCTTGCGGCGCTTCTAGATGCAGTGGCCCCGCGTAGCCCGTCGCGCCAATGGCCCGCAGCAAGGCGGGCCAGTCCAGCGCGCCCTCCCCAACGGGCAAATGGCGGCGGCCCAGCCCCGGCGCGTAGTCGCTCAGGTGGACGTTGGTCAGGCCGTCGCCCATCGCCGTGACCACCGCCAGCGGGTCCGCCCCTGCCTCCCCTGCCTGGAACGGGTCGAAGGTGAAGCCCAGGGCAGCCCGTCGGCGCGCACCCGCTCGAACTCGGCCGGTCCGCGCATCCAGCACCCACCTACATTCTCCAGGCCGAGCACCACCCCCCTCTCCGCCGCCTTCTCGCCCAGTTGGGCGGCGGTGG
>CAZLBQ010000352.1:0-6778 GCA_964557745.1 uncultured Anaerolineales bacterium | reverse complement strand
GCGGCGAACGGCTCGTCCATGAGCAGCAGCGGCGGGCGGTAGGCCAGCGCCCGCGCCAGCGCGACGCGCTGCTGCATCCCGCCTGACAACTGCGTCGGGTAGGCGGTGGCGAAGTCCTGCAAGCCGACCAGGTCGATGACCTCGGCTACACGCGCCGCCTGCGCCGCACGGTCCAGCCCGATAATCTCCAGCGGCAGAGCGATGTTCTCGGCCACCGTACGCCAGTTGTAGAGCGTCGGCGATTGGAAGACGATGCCGTAGCCCCGCGCCCGCCGCGCCGCCTCCGCCGTCTGGCCGTTGACCAGAATATGCCCCTCGGTGGGTTCCAGCAGCCCGGCGATGAGACGCAGTAGGGTGGACTTGCCGCTGCCGGACGGGCCGACGAGGCTGACGAACTCCCCCGTGCGGACGGTCAGGTTGACGTGGCGCAGGGCGACGACGTGGTCGAAGCGCATGGCGACGTTGTGGCACACGATGGCGAGGGGCTGGCTCATACGCCAATTATAAGCGGGTCGGGGTAGAGACACGAAGCGAGGCGCGATGGACAATTCGCTCTATGAACGCATCTATCTCGTCGTCGCCCAGGTGCCGGCGGGCCAGGTGACGACATATGGTGACGTGGCCCGCATGGTCGGTGGGGCGTGTGACGCGCGGCTGGTCGGCTATGCCATGGCCGAACTGGGCAAGTGGCCGACCCACGAGCCTGTCCCCTGGCAACGCGTCATCAACGCCCAGGGCGGCATCAGCACGCGCGGCCCGCGCCAGCGGCGCTTGTTGGAAGAGGAGGGAGTCGTCTTCAACGACAAGGGGCGGGTGGACCTGGCGCGCTACCGCTGGCGCGGCCCCGACGCCGCCTTCCTGAAGGAACACGGCCTGCACGCCCTCGACCTGCCCGACGCCGACCAGGCCGCGCAGCCGGGCCTATTCTAGTGACCTATCGATAATTCACGTTCGTTCGCAGCCGTGCTATAATTGACTCATGACAACTGCCTACGTGTACGACCCGCGCTATCTCGACCACGCCTCGCTCGGCGGCGAGCATCCCGAGCGCCCGATGCGGCTGGTCGCCATCCTCGACACCCTTGCCAGCGGCGGCGCGCTCGACAAGATGACGGCGCTCCCTGCCACCGAGATCACGGACCGCGACCTGTTGCGCGTCCACACGCCGGGGCACGTCGCTCTCCTGCGCGAGATGTCGGCGCGGGGTGGCGGGACGATTGACGCGGACACGTATGTCGCCCAAGCCTCGTACGAGGTCGCGCGGCTGGCGGCGGGCGGCTGCCTGACCGCGACCGACGCTGTCATCGACGGCAAGGCCCGTAACGCCTTCGCCCTCATCCGGCCCCCCGGCCACCACGCCTTCGCCGACCGCGCCGAGGGCTTCTGCCTGTTCAACAACGTCGCCCTGGCCGCCAAGCATGCCTTGATGCGCGGGTTACACCGCGTCGCGATTGTCGATTTTGACGTCCACCACGGCAATGGTACCCAGGCTATCTTCTACGACGACCCTGACGTGCTGTACATCTCGACTCACCAGTGGCCGCTCTACCCCGGCACAGGCCACTGGCGCGAGATTGGCGCGGGCGCGGGGCGCGGGGCGACCATCAACATCCCGCTGCCGCCTGGTGTCGGTGACAATGGCTTCTCCGTCGTCTGGGAGCAGGTGATCCACCCGGCGCTCCAGCGGTTCCGGCCTGATATCCTCTTTATCTCGGCGGGCTTCGACGCCCACTGGCGCGACCCGCTGGCGATGCTCCAATTGTCCATCACGGGCATTGCGACTCTGGCGCAACGCCTGGTCAAGTTCGCCAACGACAACTGTCACGGCCAGGTCGTCGCCATCCTCGAAGGCGGCTACGACCTTGATGCTCTCGGCTACGGGAGCCTGGCCGTCGCCCGCGCCTTGCTGGCCGACCCGACCATCACCGACCCGTTTGGTCCGGCCACCTACCCCGAAGAAGACGCCACCCAGTTGATTCTGGCCCTGCGTCGCCTGCACCAGCTCGAAACCGACGACTGGGGCCACTGGATGTAGGGTCACGCGGCGCGGTTTTGTCGGATGACTGTCGGCGCGACCTCTGGAATCTCTCCCTTATGTTAGCTATAATTGAATAGAGCGTGTCTCGCGGCGCAGCGTGCGTCGGGAACACGCCTGGCAAGGAGAGTCTATGTTACCGTTGTTGGTCAACCCTACGGTGGCCTACCTCCTGCTCATCCTGGGCTTCATCTCGGTGCTGGTGGAGATCAGCCAGCCGGGCATCGGCTTCGCCGGGGCCTTCGGCACGATCTGCCTGGTCCTGGCCCTGTTCGCCCTCGGCGCGCTGAACGCCAACTTCGCGGGCCTGCTCCTCATCGCGCTGGCCTTTGGCCTGTTCCTGCTCGATGTCAAGGCGCAGACCCACGGCGTGCTGATCCTGGCCGGTCTGCTGGCCTTTGTCGCCGGCTCCGGCGTCCTGTTCAGTACGACAGCGGGTGGCGTCCCCTGGCTCGTCATCCTGGGCGCGGGCGGGGTCTCGGCCCTCGTCTTCGTCGGGCTAGTCGGCGCTGGCCTTCAGGCGCGCCTGCGGCCCGTGGTCACCGGGCGGGAGGGACTGGTCGGGCAGGTTGGTGAGGTGCGGACGCCGCTGACGCCCGAGGGGCAGATTTTCGTCTGGGGGAGCCTGTGGCGCGC
Organism: uncultured Anaerolineales bacterium; assembly: GCA_964557745.1. Taxonomy (GTDB): domain Bacteria; phylum Chloroflexota; class Anaerolineae; order Epilineales; family JAHCIE01; genus JAHCIE01. Next base: position 4,107 of record CAZLBQ010000352.1, on the reverse strand, counting down.
TGTCACACTGGGCGGCCCGGTCGCCGTCGGTCAGCGCGTTCGTGTCGAGCGGGTGGATGGGCTGACGCTGTATGTGCAACCAATCGTGAGTGAGAACGCGAGCCGCGCGGCCGCTGGGACCGGCGTCGCCACGCGGTTCTAACCCAAGGAGAAACACCATGGCCGCGCTTGCGGGTGGAACTATTCTGCTCTTGATCGTTTTTCTGGTTATCCTCGTCCCGCTGCTCCTGTCGGCGATTCGCATCGTTCAGGAGTATGAGCGGGGCGTCATCTTCCGCCTGGGCCGCCTGGTCGGCGCACGGGGGCCGGGCCTGTTCTTCATCGCGCCCTTTCTGGACCGCATGGTCAAAGTCGACCTGCGCGTCTTCACCCTCGACTTGCCCTCTCAGGAAGCCATCACGCACGACAACGTGACCGTCAAGGTCAACGCCGTCGTCTTCTATCAGGTCGTGCAGCCGGAACGCTCGGTCGTCGCCGTCGAGGACTACCGCCGCAGCATCTTCCAGATCGCCCAGACGACGCTGCGCTCGATCCTGGGCCAGTTCGAGTTGGACGAACTGCTGTCGCACCGCGACAAGATCAACGACCGCCTGCAAAGCATTATCGACGAGGCGACCGAGCCTTGGGGGGTCAAGGTCACGACGGTCGAGGTCAAGGACGTCGAGTTGCCGCAGAGCATGCAGCGCGCGATGGCGCGTCAGGCGGAGGCCGAACGCGAGCGCCGCGCTAAGGTCATCCACGCCGAGGGTGAGAATGCGGCGTCGCAGCAGCTGGCGCAGGCCGCGTCGATGCTGGCGAGCCAGCCGGGCGCGCTCCAGTTGCGCTACCTCCAGACCCTGACGGAGATTGGCGCGGAGCAGAACTCGACCATCATCTTCCCCGTCCCCATCGACATCCTGCAGGGTATCTCGGCCGCCCTGCCGCACGTGAGCCTGAGCAACGGCAAGGTGGAGGAGTAGCCTGCGCCGCTGGACGGTCATGCCGGTGAGCCGTAGCCCTGAGCAAAGCGAAGGGGCAGCGAGGGGTCTGCTCTGCCAATGTCGCCAGAGCAGACCCCTCACTGCGTTTGGGGTGACAGCAGAAGGATGTGAGCAGCGGAGACCATTGCTGCTCAGCATGCCCGCGTTTTCTTGCGCAGCGCGCAGAGTGTGCTATACTCCGCCTGTCTCACGCTGCGTGAGGAGGGGGGTATGTCGTCGCCGTCGCAAGGAGCAAAGACGCTGGGAGGCGTGGTGTTCGTGGCGCTTATGGTAGCCGCCGGCTGGTTCTTCGGCTTCCGCCCCCGCCCGGCCCCCGGCCAGGAGATTCTGCTCACCCCCAGCGCCGCCCGTCCGACCCTGGCCGCTAATGCGGCCCTCGCCCCGCCCAACCCCATCCTCACCATCCTGCCCCCCACGTCGACCGTCGCGCCGACAGCGACGGCGGCTGTGAAGAAGATCGCCGTCTACGTCAACGGCGCGGTCAATCGCGCGGGGGTCTACACGCTGCCTGACGGTAGCCGCGTCGTGGACGCGTTGGAACTGGCGGGCGGCTTGCTGCCCAGCGCCGACGCCGATATCGTCAACCAGGCCGCGCTGCTCAAGGACGGCCAGCAGGTCTACATCCCATATCGCGGCACGCCGGTCCCGCCCGGCCTGCAATCCGGCGGGGCCGCCGCGCCGCCAGCCAAGACGGCCGCCAGCCCGACGTCCAGCGGCCCCATCAACCTCAACACGGCGACCAGGGCCGACCTGGACAGCCTGCCCGGCATTGGGCCGACGCTGGCCGACCGTATCCTCGAATACCGCCAGCAGCACGGCCCATTCAAGCGCATCGAAGACCTCAAGAACGTGTCGGGCATCGGCGACAAGCTCTTTGAGGGCCTCAAGAGCCGCGTCACCGCCCCCTGATGCGCCCCATGCTGCAAGCCATTCTCTTCGACCTCGACCTGACGCTGGGCCGCCCCGTGGGCGACCTGTCGTTCGAGGACCGCCAGGCCCACCTGTACGCGAGTGTCGGGCTGCCCTACACGCCGGAGCAAGTCAAGGCGGGCCTCGCCGCGCGGCGGGAAGCCATCGCCTTAGGTCAGCTGCGCGGTGTCGCTAGCCCTCAGCGCCAGCGCGACCTGCTCACCGCCTACCGCCAGGTGCTAGCCTTCCTTGGCTACACAGGAGACCGAGCCGAAGCCGCGCGACGGCTGTACGAGGGCTATGCCCACCTGCCCTTCCAGGTCTACGACGACGCGCGGCCGACGCTCACCCGGCTCGCCCAGGCCGGCTTTCGGCTGGGCATCGTCTCCAACCACACCCCTGCCGCTCGCCCGGTGATCGAGGCCCACTTTGGCGACCTCGTCCCATCGCGCCAGATGGTGATTAGCGGCGAGGAAGGCGTCCACAAGCCGCGCCCGACGCTGTTTCGCCGCGCCGCTGCCCGGATGCGCACGCCGCCGGGCCACTGCGCCTTTGTCGGCGACAACCTGGCCGTTGACGCCCAGGGCGCGCTGGCGGCGGGCTACCGCCTGGGCATCTGGGTGGACCGCGAAGGTCACGCCGCGCTGGACCTACCCGACAGCGTCGTGCGCGTGACGCGCCTGGCCGAGATTCCGCCACTGGTCGAGGCGCTGCGCGAGTCGAGTAAGGAGTAAGGACATGCAGCACAAGTTCAACCTGTTTTCATGGGCGGAGCATGAGGCGACGGCGGTTGATAGTGGTCGACTGACGCTCGCCGAGGGCGCGGCCTGCGGGATGTGGACGTCGCCCGCTGTCGAGAGTGAGCCTTTTGACGAGGTCATCCCCTCGTGGACGGCGCTCACGCCCGGCCAGAGCATGGTCGAGACGGAGGTTAGGGTGCGCCTCGGCGGCGCGTGGAGCGCGTGGTATTCGCTGGGGCGGTGGGGGACGGGCATGCGACGCGGCAGCGTGCCGGGGCAGCGCGACGACCAGGCGGTGGTGGACGTCGATACCCTGCGTGTGCTGTCTGGTCAGGCAGACGCCGTCCAGGCGCGTGTGGCGTTGACGCGGGATGACAAGGGCGCAGGCCCGACCGTCTACGGGCTGTCGCTGTGGAGCCAGGTCCACGGCAGCCGCCAGCCCCTGTCATCTGATCGTCATCCCGCCTGGGGTATCACGCTGGACGCCCCGCAGCGCTCGCAGGCCGTCGAGTCGGAGGACGTGCGTGGCCACATTTGCAGCCCGACGTCCCTCGGCATGGTGCTGGCCTACCACGGCGTCGAGCGGACGACGGCTCAGGTGTGCGACGGTGTCTTCGACTACGGCCAGGGCATCTGGGGTAATTGGCCGTTCAACGCGGCGTATGTCCTGCCCGCTAGTGATGGGCGGCTGGTCGGCCAGGTCGAGCGCTGGGACGGCTTCGCGCCGCTGGAGGACGAGATCGCCCAGGGGCGGCCGGTGGTCTTAAGCCACCGCTGGGAGGAGGGCGAGTTGCGCAACTCGCCCATCCCGCGCAGCCGCAGCGGCCACCTGATCGTCGTCGTCGGCTTTGATGAGCAGGGGAACGTGGTGGTGAACGACCCGGCCGCCAACCCGTTGACCGGCCAGAGCGTGCGCCGCGTCTACTACCGCGAGGATGTGTACCACACCTGGCTAGAACGGGCCTCAGGTGTCGTATACACCGTCAAGTCGACGGAGAAATAGACGAAAGGGCGCACGGCTGGTGCGCCCTTTCTGCTGTTATGAGCGAGGGTGTTACTTGGGCATAGCGGCCAGCGCGTTGTAGGACGCGCGGGGCGCCCAGTTCGGGCGGACGATGCCGAAGGCGGCCTTCTCGTCGCGCGCGCCCGCGACCGGGCCAAAGTTCAGGTTCCACAGGAACATCGGGCCGACCCAGCCCCAGTTCCGCGCCATCTGGTAGGCGCGCACGATGTACTGGGCCTGCTGGGCCTCGCTGATCTGGGCCGCGTAGCCGTAGCCCGGCGCGGGGCCGGCGCCCAGGCCGTCCACCGACGCCCAGCCGAACTCGGTCGGCCAGAGCTTCTTGCCACCGTCGCCGTTGGCGACCATGATGTTGCGGTAGCCTTCCATCGTGCTCTTAAAGAAGAAGCTCGGGTGGCCCTTGAAGTCGCCGCCGCCCGCCGTCTGCCAGTCGGCGTCGGGCGAGTTGTTGAACCCG
>CAZLBQ010000351.1:0-6794 GCA_964557745.1 uncultured Anaerolineales bacterium | reverse complement strand
CGGCGAAGGCCGCTGCGCCCTCGATGTTCGCCAGGCGGCCGGCCCAGATGCTGCCGGAGCGCTTGTCGATGGCGCGATCGAAGGTAAAGATGACGTCGTCGGCGGTCAGCGGCTGGCCGTCAGAGAACTTGATGTTCTTGGCAAGGGAGAAGGTGTAGGTCTTGGCGTCGGGGGCAATGTCCCACTTCTCGGCCAGGTCGGGCGTCGGTTCGAGCTTGTCGTTCATCTTGAGCAGCGCGCCGAAGATGAGCCGCTCGAGTTGCTGCTCCGAGCCGGACGAGGAGAAGAGCGGGTTGAAGGAGACGGGGTTGTCGGTGCGCCAGTGGATGTTGAGCGTGCCCGTGCCGCCGGTCGTGGCGGCCTTGGGCGCGGCGGTGGGCGCAGCCGCGGCGGCGGTGGTGGGCGCGGTAGTTGGGGCAGCCGCCTTGGGCGCTTCGGTGGCCGCCGCCACTTTAGGAGCTTCGGTCGGCGCGGCGGCCTTGGGGGCTTCCTTCGCCGCCGGGGCCGTCGTGGGCGCGGCGGGCGCGGCGGGCGCGGGAGCGCACTGGGTCAGCAGGAACGCGAGCAGGGCCAGACAGACGAGGGACACGAGCGATCGCCGTTGCATGGACTCTCCTCCTCCTGTTCACGGCTACAGCGGACATGTGGCATGTATACCGGTGGGCGGGATGTTAGCACACGCGCTACCGCCTGTCAAACCTTATCGACTAGAGCGCGAGGACAAGCCGTAGACCATCCTCGACCTCGGCTAGAACACGGGCCGGAACTTCGCCCACGCGTTCAACGAGGAAGGACTTGTCGGTCGTTATCACCTGAGAGACATTGATGACGGAGGACTGGGGTAGCCCACTCTCGGCAGCACTCAGTAATACGTTGCCGGGAGCAGCGGCAGGGCGGAGATGGGTCGTCAAGACCACGGCGATGAGGGTGTGGATCCGACTACGTCAGCATGGGGTCCAGAGCGCTGTCCTCTTCCGCGTAGAGGGCGTCGAGTCGCTCGGTCACACCCATGAAGGGACGAGCCGCCAGGTACGCGCGGAGGGCGGCGACATAGAGTTCGCTGCGTGAGACGTCTAGACGCCGCGCCGCGCGCTCAGCCTGCTCGAAAAGTTCATCAGGGATGGAAATTGCTGTTTTCATGCTGACAGTATAACCCAAGTTATACCCACCATCAAGCCCATCATTAGCCGATGGACAAGGCGCATGCTATACTTGCGCCTGACACAACGACGGCGGAGGGAGACATTATGTTAAAACAGATGCTAACCGAGACGGCGATTGACCACATCATCGCGACGAACCTGGCGCGTCTGCCGCTGGACAACCAGCGCGTGCTGGTCATCGTGCCCGACCACACGCGCACCATGCCCCTGCCGCTGTTCTTCCGCTTGCTGACGAAGCATCTGCGCCCGCGCGTCGCCGCCGTCGACTTCCTGGTGGCGCTAGGGACGCACCCGCCGATGAGCGAGGCGGCCCTCCTCCACCTTGTCGGCCTCACCGCTGCGGAGAAGGCGAGCCACTACGCCGACGTGCAGTTGCTCAACCACGCCTGGGACGACCCGAACGCCTTGGCGACGCTGGGCGTCATCGCCGCCGACGAGGTCGCCGCGCTCAGCGAAGGCCGGCTGCGGCTGGACGTGCCCGTGCGCCTCAACCGCCTCATCCTCGATTACGACCACCTGCTCATCTGCGGGCCGGTCTTCCCCCACGAAGTGGCGGGCTTCTCCGGCGGCAACAAGTACTTCTTCCCCGGTATCGCCGGCCCCGACATCATCAACGTCACGCACTGGCTGGGGGCGCTGATTACGTGCTTCGCCATCATCGGCACGGCGGATACGCCGGTGCGGCGCATGATCGACCGCGCCGCCAGCTTCATTCCCCGCCCGCGCCACGCCTTCTGCGCCGTCGTGACGACCGAAGGCGTCGTGGACGTGGCGTTCGGGACGCCGGAGGAGGCCTTCGCGGCGGCAGCCCAGGTCTCGGCCCAGGTCCACATCCGCTACGTCGACCACCCCTACCAGACCGTGCTGGCGGTCCTGCCGGAGATGTACGACGAACTGTGGGTCGGCGGCAAAGGAATGTACAAGCTGGAGCCGGTGGTGGCCGACGGGGGCGAACTCATCATCTACGCCCCGCACCTGCGCGAGGTCAGCGTCACCCACGGGGCGCTCATCCGCGACGTTGGCTATCACGTGCGCGACTACTTTGTGGCCCAGTGGGAGCGGTTCAAGGATGTGCCGTGGGGGGTGCTGGCCCACTCGACGCATGTGCGCGGCATGGGGACGTACATCGACGGCGTCGAGCGCCCGCGCATCCAGGTCACACTGGCGACGGGGTTGAGCGAAGCGGAGTCGCGTGCCCTGAACCTCGGCTACCGCGACCCGGCCACCATCGACCCGGCAGAGTGGGCGGCGCGGCAGGACCCGTCGCTGCTGGTCGTGCCGCACGCGGGCGAGCAACTCTACCGACTGCGTCCTAAGGGCAATGGCTAGGGAAGCTCAGGGGTACGCGAGAAGCTGTAAGCCCGCGATGAAACGGTAGTCACGCTGGTTTTTCGAAGCAAGGGGCAGGTTGAGAGAGAGAGCCGTGGCCGCGATGAGGGCATCTGCCAGGAGCAAGCCGTGACTAAGACGATACTGCAGGACAAGGTCCACCGCACGGTCTGCGACCTGCTCGTTCAGCTTAATCAACTCGAAGCGATGTAGGAACTGCTCGACCGCCTGTTGTTCCGCCTTGTTCCGACAGCCGATGAGCAGTTCCAACTGCGTGACGGTGCTGAGTCCGACACTGCCGTCCTCTTCTCGCTGCTGGACAAATGCGATGGCCTCTGGTACACCGCGCGAGACATCAATCAGAATGTCCGTGTCAATGACGAGGTCAGCCATGTGCCCCTGTCCACTCGCGCACGCGTGTCGATCTTACCCAGGCGCTGCTATCGGCCATATCCTCGCGGTCCCGCCACATACCGACGAACGGTTCGTCGGCGAGAGCTACCTTATCCTGTGCTCTCGTCCCCTGTCCTTCGGCATACTGCTCCGTCAGGGCGGCAATCAACTGGTCCACCGCCTGCTGCCCCTCGGCTGGCAGCGCCGCGTACTCCCGCCATAGAGTTGTCTGATCCATCTCTGCTCCTTCCAAACTATGATATACGCGATAGTCCAGGTTAGAGAAGCGGAAGCATGATTCTAACCTCTCGGTGAGGAGATGTCAATTCACCTGGCGCCGTAACCAGGGGTGCGGCCTGACCGTCATACAGTTAGAACTGTTACACCCCCCTGGGAGCTAACCATGCTTACCGTGCGCCTCGTCCTCGTTGTCATCGGGGTGGGCGTCTGGTTGTGGGCCGCCGTCCTCACGGCAGCTCAGACCGCTACGCCACCCGCGCCGCCCACCGCAACCACCCGCCCGGCCACGGCGACGTCTTTGCCGCCGACACAAGTCCCCACGTATCCGCCGCCCACGGCCACCCTCGTGCCGCCACCACCGTCGCCCACCTGGACGCCGTACCCGACCTGGACTCCGATCTCGACCTGGTCTCCCTACAGCTCCTATCCCAGTCCGACGTTCACCCGGACCACGCCCCCTGGCCCCGTGACCATTGGGCCGTCGCCGACCGGGACGCCCGTCGGATCGTCGCAGACGCCCCGACCGGGGCCGACGGTGACGCCCACGCCCAAGAAGGACAAGGACCGAGACCAGCCCGCTCAGGTCAGCGCCGTAGTGGCCCAGCCGACGCCCGCGCCCTCGCTGGCGCCCGCGCCCGCCGCCACAGCCTTCCCCATCCCGTCCCAACTGCCCACGACAGGCGGGGGGTTTGGGGGCATGCTGGAAGCGCTGACCGGGCTAGGGGCGGCGGTGAGCCTGCTGGGTATCGCCTGGGCGCGCTTCCGCCGCCTCAGGTGAACTATTCAGGTTTTCGCATCTCATTACGCGAACCCGGGGATGCCTCCTTGAGGCACGCAACCCTTGATGTGGCTCAATTCAGGGAGCGAGACGGGCCAGGAGAGCGCCCAGCCCCGCCCCGAGCGCCGCGCCGACAACGGAGGCCAGGAAGTTGACGCCGTCGTTGTCGAGCCAGGGCCAGCCGCGCAGGGGGCGCGTGGGGCGCTCGTGGTGGACAGGCCGCTCGGTCTCCTTGCCGCACACAGCGCAGACGTAGACGCGCTGCACGGTCGCGCCGAGCAGGCTGTCGAAGAGGGCGCTGAGGACGCCGGCGAGGCTGCCAATGGCGAGGAGAGCCGGGAGGCTGGGGAGCAGGGGGGTTGGGGGGCCGGGGAGCTGGGGAGCTGGGGAGCCAGGCATAAACGGCAACGCGCGGGACAGCAGAATGAGGGCGATGGCGGATAGGCCGATGAACGCGCCGCCGAGCAGGGCAGCGGTCGTACCCAGCAGGGTAATCCCCCCTGAGGTGCCAACGGGCACGCGCGCGCCGCTCGTGATGAGGCGGGGCGGCTGGCGGCTGAGGACGCCGATCTCGGTGGCCCAGGTATCGGCGTTGACGGCGGCCAGCGCGCCGACAAAGGCGGCCAGCCACAGCGGGTGGGGCGCGAGCCAGTTCGCCATGGCGAGCGCCGCGCCGACGCCGCCGTTGGCGAGGGCCTGGCCGAGATCGCGCCGCCCGCCCTTGGAGAACTTGTCGGCAACGGCAGCCTTGCGCCGCGCCTGCCAGTGGGAGAGGGCGCTGGATGAGACGAAGAAGGCGACGAGCAAGCCGCCCCACACCAGGCCGCCCAGGCCAAAGATGAGGCTGCCGGTGACGACGGCCCCCAGCACGCCGCTGCGCGACAACGAGCCGCTACGGTAGCCGAGCAGACCAATCGCCGCGCTGAGCGCCAGGCCGATGAGGAATTGGACCATAGGGGGTTGCAAGGTGAAAGTTGAAGGTGGCAGGTTCAGGCTTGAACGTTGCAGGTTGCAGGTTGCAGGTCAGAACTTTCAACCTGCAACCCTTCACCCCCTCAGCAAGACGCGCTCGTCGCCGACGCGGCGAGTGACGCCCTTGGCATCCAGGTGCTCCATGAGGGCCAGGGCGTACTTGCGGCTCGCGCCGAACAGGTCGCGCACCTCGGCCACGGTAATCTTGCCGTGCTCGCGGGCGTAGGCGATCACCTTGTCCACCATGGCCTGATACGCCTCCGCGCCAAATACCACCTCGTCCGAGACGCGCACCAGCCGCCCCTGCTCGACCAGCGCTCCGAACACGTCGGGGCTGACCTGGGCCAGGGTGTCGGCGACGGAGGGTGGGGTGTAGGGCTGGGCGCGGAACTGGGCCAGTACGCGGTCCACCGCCGCCTGTTGCTGCGGCGTGAAGCGGACGCTGTGGTCGGCCAGACGCAGGCCCGCCTCGGCGGCGACGACTCTGCCCCGTGCCACGGCCTCCTCCACCAGCAGGTTGAACACCTTGCCCGGCATGGCCTTGCCGCCACTCCCCAGGCGCGTGCGCGCTTCTTCACGGGGCATCATGGCGCGCAGCGGGTAGGCGCGGTGGTAGTCGCGGGCGGCATCGACCAGGCGGTCGATGAGCGCAGCCCAACCCGCGGCGCTGACGATGAGTTGGGCGCTGGCCACGAGATTGGCTGGAGGGGCCTGGGGGTTGGCCGCCCCCGGCATGAGGACGCTACCGTCGGTGAGGAGGGAGGCCAGGGCTTCCGGGGCGGCGTCGCCCAGACCGCTGGCGCTGATGGCCTGCCGCGCCTCGACCGGCTCCTGGCGCTGGATAGCGGCCAGCATCACCTCGGCGGGCGTACCGTGGGCCAGCGTCTCGAAGCGCTCAACCGTCTCGGAACGGAAGCGGCGGTGGCGGCGGGCGGGGTGGGGGTCGATGATCAGGCCGCCACCAATGGTCAGGCTGGGCGAGGGCTGGCGCAGGATGAAGCGGTCGCCGCGCGCCACGACGGCCGGCTCGGCCAGCACGACCTGGCCCCAGCCAGTCTGCCCAGGCTCTAGGGTCTGCACGCCGATGAGACGCAGGTGGGCGGGAATCTGGCTGGCCCCCGTGAAGAAATCAAGCGCCTGGTTGTGGCGCAGCGGGCGCGGGGCGTCGGCGACGGCTTCAAGCTGGACGTCGATGATCTGGGTCGGCTTGAGCTGGCCGGGGTGAGCCAGCACATTGCCGCGCCCAATGTCCTCGGTCGTGACCCCTACAAGGTTGACGGCGACGCGGCTGCCGGGGACCGCCGTCTCGACCTTCTGCTTGTTGGTTTGCAGACCGCGCACGCGCGCCTTGAGGCCCTGGGGTAGAATCTCGACCTCGTCGCCGACGTGGAGGCGGCCATCGATGAGCGTGCCCGTCACGACGGTCCCGAAGCCCTGGATGCTGAAGACGCGGTCGATAGGCAGGCGCGGGCGGCCCAGATCGCGGCGCGGGGGTATTTCCGCCAGCACCCCTTCCAGCGTCCGCAGCAATTCCTGGAGGCCCTGCCGTTTGCGCGCGGACACGGGCACGATGGGGGCGTGGGCGAGGGCCGTGCCCTTGAGGGCGGTGGCGATGTCGTCCTGGACCAGTTCGAGCCAGTCGGGGTCGTCCACCATGTCGGTCTTGGTGAGGGCGACGACGCCGCGCTCGACATTGAGCAGGTCGAGGATGGCGAGGTGCTCGCGGGTCTGGGGCATGACGCCCTCGTCGGCGGCGACGATGAGGAGGGCGGCGTCAATCCCCCCGACGCCGGCCAGCATGTTCTTGATGAAGTCCTCGTGGCCGGGCACGTCCACGATGCTGATAGGCTCGCCGCCCGGCAGCGTCAGCCAGGCGAAGCCCAGATCAATGGTCATCTCCCGCTCGCGCTCCTCTTTGA
>CAZLBQ010000350.1:0-6830 GCA_964557745.1 uncultured Anaerolineales bacterium | reverse complement strand
GTCTATCTGGTATCTGTCTTGACCCTCATTTGACACTTCGTATGTTTCCTCTATAATCACCCCATTCTCTCGCCAACACCTTCTCCCTGCTCACCGGCGAGCGTCTCTCCGCTAGCTGTCCGATAACCGAATACCATAACCCCCTATCTGTCCCAAGTCACCGAAGGAGACAGGCTATGCCCTCGCGTCGTGCTGAACTGATGGCTCTGTGCGCCTTGATCCTCGCTGTCGCCGCATTTGCCATGACGCTGCGGCCTTACTGGCCGGCCCTCGCCGCCGGCCCGACTGGACCGGATGCCCCCAACACCATCGCCGCCATCCCCTCGACCTTCAACTACCAGGGCACGCTGCGCCGCGGCGACGGTAGCCTCGCCAACGGCCAGTACAGTATCACGTTCCGCATCTACGACCAGCCGACCGGCGGCAATACCCTCCACACCGAGACCGTGAGCAACGTCCCTGTCCGCGACGGTGTCTTCAATGTCGTCCTGGGGGATAGCGTCGCCGTCGCCGCTAACGTCTTCGCCGACGCCCCGCGCTATATTGGGATCACCGTTCAGGGCGACGGCGAGATGACGCCCCGCCAGCGCCTCCACCCTGTCCCCTGGGCGCAGCAGGCGACGCAGGCCCTCAACGCCACCAACGCCACGAATGCTCAGAACGCCACCAACGCCACCAACGCCCAGAACGCCGCCGTCGCCGCGTCCATCAGCCCGGGCGCGAACCTCAACAACCTGGGGAGCGTCCAGGTCACGGGCGCGAATGGCATCGCAACGTCCTACTTAACCAACACCGGCGACTCGATCCTCCACGGCCACGTCTGGCTACACGCCTATGAGGGCAACAATCAGTCGGGTACTGCGTATCTGCAAGCCCGAGACTCCTCCGGCGCCTCGTCCATCGCTCTGCAGTTCCGCACCCAGAACAACGGCGCCCTTGTTGACGCGCTGCGCATTGGGCCAAGCGGGCAGATCCTGGTCAACGGCGCCTTGCCGGTGGTCATCCGCCGCTTCAAGAACATGGGCAACGACGCCGACTTCAGCACCAACATAGCCGCTAACAACTATGAGTGTGTCGCCACCTCGTGGATGACCAACCAGGACTGGAATGAAAGAGCCGCCCTTGACACCATCGTCTGGGCCTATGTCAAGAATGGCGTCTGGTGGGCGAAGGTCGTTATGCCCAGCCATGAGGGTCACGACGAGAGTGCGGATGTCGATATCCTGTGCTTCCGCAAGGAGATTACCGACTGGGTCGGCGTCAACGGGGCCACCCGCGACCTGAGCATACCAGAGCGGCGATAGCCAGACAGTATCACGGAGGGTACCATGCAACACCTCTCTTGGCGTACGTGGCTATCCGGTATCGGCCTGGGCATCACGCTCGCGCTGACCCTCACCCTGCACTCCGGTAGCGCCGCCTGCACCCCCGACTTTCGCAGTGACTTCTGCTCGGCTAACTATGGCATCGTCGGCAATCTCAGCCCCGTCGCCGGCCGCTCGGAGACGGCCCTTCAGTCGGTCGTCTTGCCGCTGCTGCCCTCGGCCGGCGCCCTCGTCTACGCCGACTACGTCAAGCTGGAGCAGGAGGCCCGCGCGCTCCTCCAGGCCAACCTGGGCTTCAGGCAGGACCTCTCGCCGTACCAGAATGCCAGCGACGGCTCCTATCAGAACAACTTTGACCGCATCGTCCGCCAGTTCGACCTCGCGGCCGGCTTTGACACTCTCTACACCCCGCCCGCCGGCCAGGGGCAACCCATGACCCTCCAGCAGCGCATCGACAAGGCCGACGCCGAGCTGCGCCGCGCCCGCGACCTCTATGCCGTCCTGGCCGTCTATGCTCCCGAAGCGCGCTTCCGCCGCGACCCAGCCTACGGCGGCAGTGGGCTGTGTGGCGCGACAAACCGCGAGAACCCCGACCCGCCGGACCCCCAGCACCAGGGCCAGGTCCTCCCGCCCGTCATCGACTGGTGCGACTTCCCGGCTCGCCTGCGCCAGGCGGTGCGCGAAGCCGCCAACATCCGCCTCATCTTTGCCCAGGAGTTCATGGTCGACGCGCTGGGGCTGTACTTCAGCGCGGGCGCCCTGGTCGGCGGCTCGGTGGACCAGTTCGTCCGCGATGAGATCGCCAAGCTGCGCGCCGCCGCCTACCAGTACGACCTGGCGGCCCAGGGGCTGACCGAAGTCCTCAGCCGCTCGCTGGGCGACGGCTGCTATGTGGCCGACTTCTTTACTCAGTCGGAGTGGGCGCTCCTGTCGCGCACCATCGAGGGCAAGGAGTTGGCCCAGCACCACATCGCCATGCGCCGCAGCTACCTGGACATCAACGCGCCCGACCAGGTCGGCCAGGCCCAGGCCGCAGCCCAGGGCGAGTACCGGCTGGGGGCCGTCGATGGCTATACCAAGCTCATCGGCGTCGCGGGGACAGGCGCGGCCAACCCCCGCCCCGGCTGTCTCAAGGGAACCCGCCCCGACAGCCAGGTCCTGGCCAACATGGTTCTCAACCTGATGGATACCCGCCGCCGCGCCCGCGAGATGGCCGACGGCCACAACGTCTTTGGCTTCGACATCCGCTACACGCCAGCGCGCCCGTACCGCACCCAGGGCAGTGACCCTGGCCTCCTGGACCAGGCCCGCGACAAGGCCCGCCTCGCCTATACCATCCAGCGCGATACCCAGGAGGCCCAGCGCGCCTTCGACCTCAACCAGCAGAACCTGAGCGCCAGCCTGCGGGAGCTGTTCGACCGCACCGACAACGACCTCCAGAAGGAGGCGGGCTGCGACTACCAGGGCCTCAACTACGACACCCCCGGTTTCATTAGCTGCGTCGAGACCATGATTAAGGAGACGCTAAACTGCGGACCGACAGGGCAGACAGGTTCCGACGGGCTGCCGGCGTGGCCTGACACCTTCAATACCTGCATGAACCGCACGACCGATGGCCGACCACCGGATGCGGAAGGTACAAACCTCGTCGTCAAGATCAGCGACATGCGGACCTCGATGTTCAACCTGCGCACCACCTACCTCGGCGCGCGGGAGGCCAAGGGGACGGTGGACAACCTGAAACGCCGCGCCGAGATTGAGATTGACCGCAACGCCCGCGTGACGTCGACGATCATGACCAACGGAGAGGACCAGGCCGCCCTCGACTTCGTCTCCACCATCCTCGACTCGTTCTCCATCGAGGTCGAGGCCAGCTTCCCGCCTGGTGTCACGGAGTCCTACAACCCATTCCAGCCCGTCATCGCGACGCTCGTGGCGACGAAGACGATCCAGCAGGCCCTGGCTGACATTGACGTCGAGAATACCAACAGTGCGGCGCAGATCAAGAACCTCGCGTTGGACTCCGCCCAGGCGATGCTCGCGCTGCAGACGGCGCTGGGACAGTACCAGACGCAACTCGCCGACTTCGAGGGGGTCATCGGGCAGACGCGCCACGACCTGGCCGAGGTCCAGCGGCAGCGAGCCTACGTCGCCGCTAACCCGGCCAACGACCCCAGCTACCGCCTGGTCCGCGACTCGAAGCGCCTGACCCTCGCCAAGCAGATCGAGGAGGCCTCCGAGTATGCCTACCTGGCTGCCCGCCGCGCCGAGTTCGAGTACGCGGCCCGCCTCCAGGCCAGCAATTTCCGCATCTCCGACATCTACAAGGCGCGCACCGCTGACGAGGTGCTGCAATTCCTTGACCGCCTGGACAGCACCGTCCTGAGCCTGCCGGGCGCTATCCGCGACGCCGACATCCGCCAAGCGCCGCTGACCATCTCCGTTGCCCAGCACATCCTCAACCTGGACGACCCCAGCACGCGCGCGCTCCGCTTCCGCCAGTGGGTGGCCGACCATACCACCCTCCAGCCCGACGGCCAGGGCGTCCTGAAGCCGGTTTTGACCTTCGAGTTCAACACCTCGGCGGGCAACGGCGGCATCCTCGACCGCGTCCAGCGCACGGGTTACGACTTCTGGTGGAAGCATCAGATGGCGTCGATGAGCGTCAACTTGCTGACCGCGCAGCCGGACGCGCTCCAGCGCCGCGCGGCGCGCGTCTCGCAGGCCGGCCAGGTCGAGTTGCGCAACTTCGCCGGCTGTGTCTTCGAGTACCGCCTCATCCCGCCCGCCTTACTGCTGGGCCTGGACTACCCCAGCAACCAGCCGACGGACGTCGTCTCCGGCAGCTTCGACGCCGACGTCAACGGCGTCCACGGCCCCAACGCCCCCGGCTTCTTCACCCCGGCCTTCCTCAGCCGCCCCGTCGCTTCCACGACGTGGAAGGTGGTCGTCTACGGCGGCTCGCCCGACGGCATCCTGCCGGACATGGACTTGCAGCAGTTGACCGACATCGAGCTGCGGCTCAACACAACTCATGCTTCGCGCGACTCCAACGCGCCCCCGCGCCTGACCGACTGCGTCCGCAGCGACTTCTAGCGCCAACGAGAGGACACGTGATGAGAACCCAACCGCCTCGCTTGGTCATTGCTCTTGGCACCCTGCTGGTCGTGGTCGGTCTGCCCGCGCTCCTGTGGGGCGTCGGGGGGTTCGCGACAAGCCCCACCACCGATGCGGCTCCGCCTGCTCAGGTGGTGATCCGCCGCTTCGCCGTCCAGGGAACGTATGTCGGTCTCGTCAAACTCTCGGACGTGGTGGCGGGCCACTACGCCGACGGTCTGGCGACGCCCACGCCCGCGCCAGGCGCTGCGGCGGACGCGGGCAAGCTCGGTCTCGAGACCGAGTTGTCCCTGTACCTGGATGGCGATGCCCGCGTCAACGGCTTCGTGGTGCTGGATCGCTCCCTGGTCTTCCCCCAGGTCAGCATCATCCAGGCCACGCCCGTCGGGCCGACGCCGCTCCCCGGCACGCCCCCACCCGGCGCCACGCCGCTCGCGATTGGCCCTCGCGTCACCGGCGGCCTGGATGGCGACCTCCTGACCCTTGAGTCGGAACCGTTTACCGTCGTCCTCGCGCCAGAGCGCATCATTCCGGCGCCCGTCGACGGAGGTCCGGCCCCCGCCCAGCGCGCCCCCGAGCAGCGAGCCCAGCGCCAGTTCCGCCTGATCGGCACGCTGCAAAGTGACGGCTCGCTGATCGGCGAGTACCGCGAGACGGTCCAGCGCACCGTCGACGGTCTGCCTTCGCCGCCCTCGACGGCCATCGGCCAATTCACGCTCAAGCCGCAGGCGTACAACGCGCCGCCCACGCCGCGCCCCACGCCGCTGCCCCAGAACAACCAGTTGTACCTGCCCCTCATCTATCGGGGGCGGAGCTAACCCCGCGCGGTCGGCGCGCCGCGTGGCTCGATGAAGCGACACCCTCCCGCCGGGCTGAACTCGGCCGGAGGGTGTCATGTCAGGGAAGCATTGCTTTCGTCATTCGGCGCATGTATGCTAAACTTCACCCAACGATGAGGATGGACAAGGAGAACCCGTGACTACAGCCGTCGCCCCGACCACCAGCGCCGCCGGCATCCGCTGGAACCTAGCCGATCTCTTCGCCGGCCCCGACGACCCCGCGTTGAGCGCGGCCCTCGACCAGGCCGACCGCGACGCCGACGCCTTCGCCGCCACGTATCGCGGCCAGATTAACGTTCCTGACGGCCCTGGCGTCGACACCCTCCTCGCCGCGCTGCGCCACCTGGAGGCCCTCTACGACCTGATGACCCGCCTCGGGGCCTACGTGAGCCTGGCCTTCAACGCCGACACCCAGGACCCGGCCATCCAGAACGCCCAGCAGCGCGTCCAGCAGCGCCTGACTCGTATCCGCAACCAGATTCTGTTCTTCGACCTGGAGTGGCAGGCCGTGGCCGACGAACCCGCCGCGCGCCTGATGGCCCACCCGCGCCTGGCCGCCTACGCCCACAGCCTGCGCGTCGAGCGCCTCTACAAGCCTCACACCCTCAGCGAGCCGGAAGAGAAGATCGTCAACGAGAAGGACATCACGGGCGTGTCGGCGTGGAGCCGCCTGTTCACTGAGCAGACGTCGTCCCTCCAGATTCCCGTGCCGCGCGACGGCGCGACCGAGACACTGACCCTCGACGCCGCGCTGGCCCTCATGCGTGTCCCCGACCGCGCCACGCGCCGCGCCGCCCACGACGCCATCTACGATACCCTGTCGGGCCAGGAGAGCCTGCGCGCCTTCATCTATGACACCATCATCCAGGACCGCCTGACGATGGACCGCCTGCGCGCCTACCCCGACCCCATGGCCGCCCAGCACCTGCGCAACGAGATCGACCCCCAGGCCGTCGCCACCATGATGGAGGTCGTCGAGGCCAACTACCCCCTGGCCCATCAGTACTGGCGGCTCAAGGGCCGGCTGCTCGGCCTCGACAAGCCCACCATCTACGACCAGTACGCGCCCGTCGGCCAGACCTCTCACAAGCTGAGCTACACCGAGGCGCGGGACATCATCCTGGAGGCTCTCCACGGCTTCACGCCCCGCTTCGCCGCCATCGCCCGTGACTTCTTTGACAAGAGTTGGATCGACGCCGAGGTCCGCCCCGGCAAGAGCGGCGGCGCGTTCTGCGCCGGTGTCACCCCCTCCACCCACCCCTACATTCTCTGCAACTACAACGACAACCTGCGCGACTGTCTGACCGTCGCCCACGAGCTAGGGCACGGCATCCACGACGTCCTGGCCGGGTCAAAGCAGAACATCCTCAACTACCATCCCAGCCTGCCCGTCGCTGAGACGGCCTCGGTCTTCGCCGAGATCACCGTCTTCGACCACCTCGTCCAGCGCCAGGCCAGCCCGTCCGACCAACTCGCCTTGCTGTGTGGGACCATCGAGGACATCATGGCGACGGTCTTCCGCCAGAACGTCCTGACGCGCTACGAGCAG
>CAZLBQ010000349.1:0-6863 GCA_964557745.1 uncultured Anaerolineales bacterium | reverse complement strand
GCCTGAAAGGCTGTCACCGTCGCGCAGATATTGACCGAACCGCTCGCGCCCGCGTTGGCCGTCAGCGAGCCGTTCTGCAACTGGCCGCTGGCGTTCAGCCCGCCTTGCAGACAGTAGCGGCTGCCCAGGGTGAGCGCATCCTGGCCCGCGATGACCGCGCCGATGGCGATGGGGATGGTCTGGCCGCCAATGGTGATGGAGCCAGGCGCGTTCGCCGTCGCCGCCTGGAAGGCTGTCACCGTGCCGCAGACGTTGACACTGCCCTCAGCGTTGGCCGAGACGGTCCCATTGTTGAGGCGGCCCGCCGCGTCGAGCGTACCATTGAGACAGACGTCAGCGCCGGGGACGAGGCGCTCCTGACCCGCCAGGTTGGCCCCAGCCGCGATGGGGATCGTCCGCCCGCCGATGGTCACCGAGCCAGGCGTGGACGCGGTGGCCGCCTGGAAGGCGTTGACGACGCCACACACCTGGACACTGCCGCTCGCCCCGGCGTTCGCGGTGACCGTTCCGTCGCTAATCTGACCGTTCGCATTGAGCGTGGCGTTGAGGCAGACGTTATTCCCAACGGTGAGCAGGTTCTGGCCGGCCAGAGCCGTACCAGCGGCGATCGGGATCGTCTGACCGCCAATGGTGACGGAGCCAGCGTTGGTGGCCGTGGCTGGAGAGAAGGCATCCACGCGGCCGCACACGTTGACCTGTCCGCCCGCGTTGGCCGTAATCGAGCCGTCGCGGAGCTGACCGTTCCCATTGAGCGTCCCGCTCAGGCAGTAGTTCCCACCCAGACGGACAGCCTCCTGGCCGAGCAGGTTCGTGCCAGCAGCAATGGGGATGGTCGTCCCACCGAGGGTGATAGAGCCAGCGGTCTGACTGGTCGCGGGCTGGAAGGCCGTGACCACGCCGCAGACATTGACGGTGGCCCCAGCCCCTGTCTGAGCCGTCAGCCGCCCATTACTGAGCTGGCCCAGAGCGTTCAGACTGCCGTCAAGGCAGTAGGGGCTACCTAGCGTCACGCCATCCTGGCCCAGGAGGTTCGTGCCAGCGGCGATGGGGATGGTCTGGCCGCTAATGGTGATAGAGCCAGCCGCCGCCGCAGACGCGGCCTGGAAGGCCGTCACGGCGCCGCAGAGATGGACGCTCCCTCCCGCATTGAGCGTCACGCTGCCATCCCGAATCTGACCGCTGGCGTTGAGGGTCGCGTTGAGGCAGAGATCGCTGCCCACGCGGACCAGGTTCTGCCCGTCGAGGGCTGCCCCAGCCGCGATGGGGAAGCTCTGGCCGCCAATGGTGATGCTGCCGGGCGTGGTGGATGTGGCGGCGCGGAAATCGGTGACGAGACCGCAGACACGGATCGTCGTCCCCAGGTTGGGCGTCACCTGGCCCGACAAGACGTTACCGCTGAGGTCGAGCGTCAAGGTGAGACACACATCCGCGTTGTTGGTTAGCAGCGCAGCGCCATCTAGGACCGTACCGGGTAGGAGGACAAAGGTCTGCCCGTTGATGGTCAGCGCGCCGGGCAGGAATGCCGACGGCGCGGTGTAGTTCTGGACCACACCACACACACTGACGGTTGTCCCGACACCGGACCGGGGTGTCGGCGTGGCGGTCGCCGAAGAATTGGTGGGGGTCGGCGTTAGCGTATCACCGACCGGCACGGTGACCGAAGGGACTGGGAGGGTCAGCGTCGGCGCGGGGACGGTCAAGGTGGGCGCCGGGACGGTGAGGGTTGGCAGTGGCAGCGTGAGGGTCGGAATGGGTAGTGTGAGGGTCGGAATGGGTAGCGTGAGCGTCGGAATCGGTAGGGTCAAGGTTGGGAGCGGTGGCGTGACCGTAGGCGCGAGCGTCACTGTCAGACTGACGACACGCCCCTGGGCATTGGTCGAGCCGCTGACGCACACGTTGGCCCCGAAGGTGAGGAGGTTTTCACCGGTAATCGTAGCGCCGGCGTTGAGGGTCAGGGTCTGGCTATCGAGGACAAGCAGACCTGGCACGACCAGGAGGGGAGGTGTGTAGCTCAACACCGTGCCACACACGTTCACTGAGCCTTGATTTGGGTATTGTGCAGCGCCGGCCTCCGGACGGCTAGATGCGGCAGCTAACTCAAGGGTAGTTCGGCCATAGAGCGATAGCAGGACAGCGAGCAAGGCTAAGACGATCATGAATGAGACGCGGCGTAGCCGAAACATGACACCCCCCCATTCGGATCTGGTATCACCTGGCCGAGGCGGCATCCGCTCCTCGACATGGACAGGCCAGGTAACAGCTTATGGTCGACGCAGCATGGCGCAACCAGCGACAGACTAGGCAATCAACCCAGGTATTCAATTGGGTGACATGAGAGCGCCTATGAGGCGGCGCAAGCCATATCTACGGCAAGGCCTAGCGATGAAGTAGCCGTCTAGCTACATCATGCTCTGCCAAGCAGGTAAATCCCTGCAATTTGTATGCCATTAGTAACCTACATACTCTGTCTGTCATAAGAAAGAGCGCTCTAGCCGAGGCCAGGCGCTCTTCACAACGGGAGGACAGACAGGCTATGAGGGTCGGTTAGCTTATCGCCTCGCAAATGCCGTCGAGGACGGCGTTGAGTTGATCGACATCGAAGGGCTTGGCGAGGACGGCGGCGAAAAGGGAGCCGCGCTCGGTGACGCCGAACTCGGGGAGGGCCTGGCGCGAGGCTGTAAACATAACCAGGGGGATTTCCGGCGCGTGGTCGTGGATGACCTGGGCAGCGTGCCAGCCATCGGCGACACTACTCGCGCCTGTGGCGGGGTTGCGAATCACGATGTCAATTAGCGCCGCGCGGGGCCTGACGCGGTCGACAGTCTCGGTCAGGTGGGTGGGCGTGGAGAGACTATACGCCTCACAGTCGGTGTCGTCCAGCAACAGCTTCACCAACTCGCGGATCGTGGGGTCGTCATCGATGACGAGGATGACTTTACTCATAGTGGAATCTCCCTGGATTCATGAGTCGGCTTAACCGCCGCGTTTCATGAACAACTCAAGGGTGCGCCCGACACGTTCGAGGCTATCAGGGCCAATCTTGGTGCAGTCGTCGGCGACGGTATGGTGGTAGGGATAGTCGAAATCGATGAGGTCGACGGCCGGGATGCCCCGCTGCAAGAAGGGCGTGTGGTCGTCGGTGATGGCCCAGCGCGGCTGGCGAATGATCCAGCGCTGGTAGCCCAACGCATCGGCGGCATCGAAGATACGGTTCAGCAGCGGCTGGTTCGACGTGGTCTCCAGGTAGATCTGCTGGTCGTTGTCGCCAATCATGTCGACGACGATGACCTGCTTGGGCGTGACCGTCAGCGTGTCGGCCATGTGCGACGCGCCCACACTCCACGGCCAACCCGGCAGCCCCTCGCTCCCGGCGTCTTCGGCGTCAAAGAACGCCAGCCACGTCTGGCCGGGCGGGGGCGTCTTGGCCCACACCCGCGACAACTCAAGTAGCAGGGCCACGCCACTTGCGCCGTCGTTGCCGCCGATGATGGGGGTCTGGCGGCGGGCCGGGTCAGGGTCCTTCTCGGCGATGGGCCGCGTGTCAAAGTGCGCGCCGATGATGGTGACCGGGCCGTCACCCTTCTTGGCAATGATGTTTTCGACCGGCACGCCACGGTAGGTGAAGCTCTGCTTCTCTACCGTCCAGCCATTGTCGGTGACAACCTTCGTGATATAGTCACGAGTTTTCTGGAGAGCGGGGGTGCCGGGCGGACGAGGACCAATGGCGCACTGGTCGAGGGCGTGCTGGTAGGCGCGCGCGCCGTCGAAGCGCAAATCCGCCTTCACATCCGACGCGGCGGTGGCAGCGGGCGAAGGGGCGGTGACGGGCGACTTCGCCGCTGTCGGAAGGGGCACAGTCGGCCGCGCGGTCGTCGGGGTAGGGGGCAAGGCCGTGGGGACACGGGGTGGGTCGGTCGGTGCGGGTACGGCGGCGGCGGGCGCGCTGGGGGCGGCGCAGCCGGTCAACAATAACAGGCCAAGGATGAGCCATCGCTGGGGGCACACAGAGCACTCCAATCCGCAGATTAGCGTATGAATGATACCCCCAATCGCCTCCCCCGCCAAAGAATCGCGGTCAATAGGAACTGCCCCTTAACCCTCACCTGCCACGACACGCGCCGCCAGCGCCCGCGCCTCGTCTTCCACGGCGCGAATCGCCTCGCCAAAGCGCGCCGCCACCGCCGCATCAGTCATCGCGCCAACGTTGACCCGCACGTTGAGGGCCGCGCCTCGCACGGCGGCTTCGGCGATCAGCGCGCCGACCATGGCGTCGGTGCGGGCATTGGGGTTGCCGTCGCGGGCGACCTGGGCCAGCAGTTTGAGCGCCGCCAACGCCTGCTCCGCCGTCCGCAAGGGCGTCTCGGCCGCACCGGCCAGCGCCGCCTGGACCGCCTGCTCGCGGGCCGTGACCTCTGCGTCGGTCGTCTTGGGCAACTTGTAGGCGGCCATCACGTGCCCGTAGGCCTGGGCGTCCTCGTCCACCAGCCGCAGCAGAGCCGCGCGAATGCCCTCGGCCTCGCGCAGGATGCCCTGCATCTCGGCCTCGACCGCCGCGTACTTCTTGCGCCCAACGGTCAGCCCCGCCGCCATGCTCGCCAGCGCCGCCGCCAGCGCCCCGGCCAGCGCCGCGACGCTCCCACCGCCCGGCGCCGGCGTCGCCGCGGCCACCTGCTCAACAAACGGGGCAGGCGACGGTGGCTCCGCGCCAGCGGTGTCGGCCAGCCGCCGCTCCAGCGTCTGCTCGCGTTGGAAGCGGTTGAGGCGCAGGGCGTGTTCGGCCGCGTCGAGCAGGGCGTCCTGGGGCACCAGGCCGACAATCTCGGACTCGACGACGGCCACGCCGTACCGCTCGGCCTCGGCGCGCACCAGCGCGAAGACGCGGTGCAGGGGCGTCTGGGTGTAGTCCGTCATGTTGATGGACACCTGGGCGCGGCCCCCCACGTCCAGCCCCAACGCCTTGACGTAGCGCAGGCCGCCACTGGAGTGGCGGATGGCCTTGGCGATCTTCTTGGCGACGCCGACATCCGCCGTGCCCAGGTAGATGTTGTAGGCGATAAGCGGGGCGCGCGCCCCGACCGCCGTCGCGCCGGCCGTCCCAACGCGGCGCGGGCCGAAGTCAGGCTCCCGCGCCGGGCGGTCGATCTCGGCGCGGATACCCTCATACTCGCCCCGCCGCACGTCGGCCAGGTTGACGCGCTCCGGCCGCGTGGCGGCGGCCTCGTAGAGATAGACGGGGATGCCTAGTTCATCACCCATCCGCTGCCCGACGCGCTGGGCCAGCGCGACGCAGTCGGCGAGCGTCGCGTCGCGCAGCGGCACAAAGGGCACGACATCCGTCGCCCCCATGCGCGGGTGCTGACCACTGTGCTCGTCCAGGTTGATGAGTTGAGCGGCACGCGCCGTGGCCTGGAACGCCGCTTCAGCCACGGCGTCCGGCGGGCCGACGAACGTCACCACCGAGCGGTTGTGGTCGGCGTCGGACTCGACATCCAGGACGCGGACACCCGACACGGCGCGAATGGCCTGGACGATCTGGTCGATGACTTCGGGGCGGCGGCCCTCGCTAAAATTGGGGACGCATTCGATGAGGGGCGACACGGGGGACTCCTACAGTGACGAAGGACGATTGATTTCTGCCTGCCGCCTGCTGCCTGCTGTCCCCCGACCGCTGACGGCCGACGGCCGACGGCCAGCATTCAGCGGTCGGGCGGCGGCCCTTGCGGCCTACGGCTGGAGCAGCACCTTCAACACGCCGGGCCGTTGGGCGTGCTCGAAGGCGGTCAGGGCGTCGGCCAGCGGGTAGCGAGCGTGGATCAGGGACTCGACATCCACGCGACCCTCGGCCAGCAGGCGCAGGGCAGGCGCGAACGGACCGCAGCGCGAGCCGACCAGCGTGATCTCGTCCACGACCAGCGCGCTGAGGAAGTTCAGACCATCGCCGGCCAGGAGCGGGGCCAGGTCACCAGCGAAGGTACTCTTGAGGACGAGC
Source organism: uncultured Anaerolineales bacterium (assembly GCA_964557745.1). Lineage (GTDB taxonomy): Bacteria > Chloroflexota > Anaerolineae > Epilineales > JAHCIE01 > JAHCIE01. The sequence continues at coordinate 874 of CAZLBQ010000349.1, read as the reverse complement.
GTGCCGCGCGGGCGCACCAGGGCGCGGCCCTGGCGAAAGCCGCTCACGCTACCCGTCGCCTCGACCACCACGTCCGCGCCAGGCGCCACGTCGGCCCCGCCCACGCTGATACGGATACCGCGGCGGGCGAGAATGTCCAGTTTGCCCGCGTGGCGGCCAATGGCCGTCACGTCCGCCCCCGCCAACGCCATCACCTGGGCGATGAGCAGGCCGAGCTTGCCGTCGCCCAACACGATGACGCGCTCCGTCGGGCGGACGTGGACTTGCTGGAGGATTTCGAGCGCGGCGGCCAGCGGCTCGGTGAACACGGCCTGGTCGTCGGAGACCTCGGCGGGGACGCGGTGGAGCAGGCCCAGAGGCAGGCTGACCAGTTCGGCAAAAGCCCCGTCGCGGTTGGCGATGCCGAGCGTCGTGCGGTGTGGGCAGTGGGTGGGGCGGCCGGCGCGGCACGTCTCGCACTCGCCACAAGCCGCGTTGATCTCGCCGACGACGCGCTGCCCGACCCAGGCCGGGTCGGGCGCGGCCTCGACGACGCCGACAAACTCGTGGCCGGGGATGCCGCGAAAGGCCATGTAGCCCCGCGCCAGCTCGATGTCGGTGTTGCAGATGCCGGCGCGTGTGACGCGGATGAGCGCCTCGCCGGGCGGCGGCGTGGGGCGCGGCACGTCGCGGAGGGACAGATGGCTATCCAGGTAAACAACGAGCATGGCCTCTCGTCCCTAAGCCGCTCGGAGGAGGTCCAGAATCGCGTGTGGGTGGCTGATGGAAGCCGACACTGGAGTCGCTGTCGATGAACTTATCTCCAGCCAGTAACTCAGGGGCGGGCGACTCGTTCGCCCAGCCCCTGGCGACCGAGTTGAACCGCTACGCCCGC
>CAZLBQ010000348.1:0-6892 GCA_964557745.1 uncultured Anaerolineales bacterium | reverse complement strand
CATCCGCCTGGCTCTCGTTCGCGCTCAGAATGTCCTGCACCACCGGAATCTTCATCGTCCACCTCGATGCTCTCGACATAAAATTCGCGCCCGCCTGCGACGAGCAGCCGGGCGCTGCCGCAGGCCGGGCACGCCGCGACGACCTGCGTCCCCACCGTGAACTGAGCGCCACACGCCAGGCAGCGGCCTTCCGCCGGGACGCGCCGAAAACGAAGCGCGGCCCCTTCGGCTGGTGAGCCGCGCGCTAGGATGTCAAAATAGAACTGAACCGAGTCGTCCACGATGCTCGTCAGATCGCCGATGACCAGGTCGATGGCGTTGATGCGGCGCGCGCCCACCCGGCTTGCGGCGTCGAGGGCCACCGAGAGAATGCCTTGCGTGACGGCCAGCTCGTGCACGGGCGTCTAGCAGATGCGCGGCAACTGCTCGCCGATCTGCATGTCTACGACGCGCGTGCCGCCAATCGCCGTGCGCGCCACGACGACGCCCGGGTGCTGCTCCGTCACCTGGCCGATGATAACCGCGCGCGTGCCGAGGGGATGCGAGCGCAGCGCTTCCAGCGCCCGGTCCGCCGCAGCTGGCGGCGCTATCGCCACCAGCTTGCCCTCGTTGGCCACGTAGACCGGGTCCAGGCCGAGCATATCGCACGCCGCCGACACGGCGGTCGGCACGGGCAGCGTGCGCTCGTCGTAGCGGATGCCGACCGCCGAGGCGCGGGCGATCTCGTTGAGCGCGGACGCCAGGCCGCCCCGCGTCAGATCGCGCAGGACGTGGATATCCGGCGTGACCGTCAGCAAGGCGCTCACCAGGCCGTTCAGGGGCGCGCAGTCCGACTCGATGGGCGCGCCAAACTCCAGGCCCTCGCGCACGCTCAGGATGGCGATGCCGTGCAGGCCGAGGTCGCCGCTCACGATGACCACGTCGCCTGGTCGGGCCCGGTTTGGCGCCGGCGCGACGCCGTCCGGCACGACGCCAATCCCGCTCGTGTTGATGTACACGCCGTCGCCGTGGCCCTTGTCGACCACCTTCGTGTCGCCGGCCACAATCAGCACGCCTGCCACCTGCGCCGCCTGGGCCATCGCCTCGACAATCGCGCCCAGCGTGGCCAGGGGCAAGCCTTCCTCCAGGATAAAGCCCGCCGTGAGGAAGCGCGGCGCTGCGCCCATCATCGCCAGGTCGTTGACCGTGCCGTTGACCGCCAGCGCGCCAATGTTGCCGCCCGGAAAGAACAGTGGCCGCACGACGAACGAGTCGGTGGTGTAGGCCAGCTTGCCGGGTGGCGCCGTCACCACGGCGGCGTCGCCGAGCGCGTCCAACGCCGCGTTGCGAAACGCCGGCGCGAAGAGGTGCTCGACCAGCTCCGCCGACAGCCGTCCCCCGCCGCCGTGGCCCATGACAATGTTAGGGTAGCTGCGCAGCGGCGCCGGACAGGTCCAGGTGTCGAAGTCGATGGCGCTCGTCATGGGTGAGCCAGGGGCAGATCGGCCGGGATAAAGCGGCCATATTGGTAGTAGGCGGCGCACGCGCCCTCGCTCGACACCATCGTAGCGCCGAGCGGCGTGCGCGGGGTGCATGCCTTGCCGAAGGCGGGGCACTGCGTCGGCTTGAGCCGCCCTTGCAGCACCTCGCCGCTGTGGCAGAGGGGCGACTCCTGGGTGCGGATGGCGCCGACGGCGAAGCGCGCCTCGGCGTCGTAGGCCCGGTAGCGCTCGCTGAGCCGCCACCCGCTGTGTGGAATGACGCCGATGCCGCGCCATGCCCGGTCCGTCACCTCGAAGACGTCGGCGAGCATTGTCTGCGCCGGCACATTGCCCTCGCGGCGCACCGCGCGCGCATACGCGTTCTCTAGCTCGGCGTGGCCGCTTTCGAGTTGCAGGACAACGCGGCGCACGCCTTCTAAGACATCCAGCGGCTCGAAGCCGGTGACGACGATGGGGACGCGGTAGCGCGCCACGAGCGGCTCATACTCCCAAGTACCCATGACGCTGCACACGTGCCCCGCCGCCAGGAACGCCTGGACGCGATGGGTGGGCGACTCCATGAGCGCGGCGATGGCCGGCGGCACGAGGACGTGGGAGACAAGCATCGAGAAGTTGCGCAGGCCGAGCCGGTCGGCCTGATAGACGGCCATGGCGTTGGCCGGGGCGGTCGTCTCGAAGCCGATGCCAAAGAACACTACGTCGCGGTCAGGGTTGGCCTGGGCCAGCTTGACGGCATCGAGGGGGGAGTAGACGATGCGCACGTCAGCCCCCTCGCTCTTGACGCGGAACAGGTCCTTGCCGCTGCCCGGCACGCGCAGCATGTCGCCGAAGGAGCAGAAGATGACGCCCGGCTGCGCGGCAATCGCCAGCGCCTTGTCGATGATCTCGAGCGGCGTGACGCACACCGGGCAGCCGGGGCCGTGAATCAGCTCGATTTCGGGCGGGAGAAGCTGGTCAATGCCGTTGCGGATGATGGAGTGGGTTTGCCCACCGCACACTTCCATGATCGCCCAGGGACGCGTGGTGATGGCGCGGATCTCCGCGAACAGGCGCTCGGCAAGCTCCGGGTTGCGGAACTCGTCCAGGTACTTCATGCTGTGACTCTGCTGTCAGCCGCGCCACCGCGCGGGGTTGCGGCCTCCGGGTTCAGCTCCTCGTCGAGCCGTCCGATCTCCTCAAACAGGCGCAGCGACTCCAGGGCGGACTCCTCGTCGAGCTGGGTGATGGCGAAACCAACGTGGACAATGGTGTAGTCGCCGACTCGGATGTCGGGCACGTAGGCGAGGCAGACTTCCTTGGTGATGCCGGCGAAGTCGACCTTGCCCATCGGAATGCCGCTCACGTCGTAGATCTCTGTCACCTGCCCAGGAATGCCGAGACACATAACGTACTCCCTCGCGCCAAGCTCCCTTACCAAAGGTATAGTGTAACATCACCGCCGTGTCAAACCAGTTGACGTGGCGTAGGCTTAGGCCTATCCTTCGTTCGTCATCGTCCTGTCCAGAACGTTCCTCGCTACTCAGAGCGGCAACTATGAGGCGGCTGCGGGTCCAAATCCAGGGCGCGGTTCAGGGGGTCGGCTTTCGCCCCTTTGTCTATCGGCTGGCCGCTGAGCTGGCTCTCGCGGGTTGGGTCATCAACGATACCGGCGGCGTCGTCGTCGAGGTCGAGGGCAGCGACGCCCAGCTGGCCCAGTTCGCCGAGCGCGTCATTGCCGAGCGGCCACCGCGTTCGGTAATCCAGCGCTATGACATCGCCTGGCTGCCGCCCGTCAGCTACGAGGGCTTCGAGATCCGCCACAGCCAGACCCAGGGCCTCAAGACGGTGCAGGTTGCGCCAGACATTGCCACCTGTCCGGAGTGCCTGGCGGAAGTCCACGACGCGGCGAACCGGCGCTTCCACTACCCCTTTACCAATTGCACCAACTGCGGCCCACGGTTCACCATCATCGAGGCGCTGCCGTATGACCGGCCGCACACGACGATGCGCCGGTTCGAGATGTGCCCCCGCTGCGCCGCCGAGTATGCCGACCCGCGCGACCGGCGCTTCCACGCCCAGCCGAACGCCTGTCCGGTGTGCGGCCCGACCGTCGCCTTGCTCCTGCGCCAGCCCGAACACCACACCTGGGACATCGACGCGCGCGACGATGACGCGATTGTGCGCGCCGCTGCCCGGCTGGCGGACGGCCAGATCGTCGCCGCTAAGGGCCTCGGCGGCTTCCACCTCATGGTCGACGCGCGGAACCCTGACGCCGTCGCCCGCCTGCGCGAGCGGAAGCCACGCCGTGACAAGCCCTTCGCCGTCATGGCCCGCGACCTGGCGCAGGCGCGCAGCCTGTGCGGCGTCTCGCCGGCGGCGGCCGCGTTGCTGGCTTCTCCGGAGGCGCCCATCGTCCTGCTGCCCGTCCGGCCCGACGCGGTCGTCGCGCCCAACGTGGCGCCGGAGACGGCGAACCTGGGCCTCATGCTGGCGTACACCCCGCTGCACCATCTCTTGCTGCGGGAAACCGGATTCCCTATCGTCGCCACAAGTGGGAACCTCACCGATGAGCCTATCTGCATCGACAACGAGGACGCCCTCGCCCGTCTCGGCCATATCGCCGACGCGTTCCTGGTCCACGACCGCCCCATTGCGCGCCACGTGGACGACAGCGTCGCCTGGCTGCCCGACGGGACGCCGCGCTTGCTCCGCCGCGCGCGGGGCTACGCGCCTCGGCCGGTGACGCTGCCGCAACCCGCACCCGCCGTCCTCGCCGTCGGCGCGCACCTCAAGAACACCGTCGCTCTTGGCGTCGGACGCCAGGTGTTTATCAGCCAGCACATCGGCGACCTCGAGACCGTGGACGCGCTGAACGCCTTTGAGCGCGTCATCGCCGACTTCCTGCTCCTCTACGAGGCCGAGCCGACCGCCATCGCGCATGATATGCATCCGGACTACATCTCGACGGAGTGGGCGCAGCGTATCACGGGCGAGGGGCCGCGCGCCCTCGGCGTGACGCGTCTCCCTGTCCAGCACCACCACGCCCACCTGGCGGCGTGCCTCGCCGACGCGGGCATTGAAGGGCCGGCGCTGGGGGTGACGTGGGATGGCACGGGCTACGGCCCGGACGGCGTCATCTGGGGCGGCGAGTTCTTGCTCGGCGACGCGGCGGGCTACCAACGCGTCGCTCACTTGCAGCCGTTCCGGCTGCCGGGCGGCGACGCCGCCGTGCGCCAGCCCCGCCGCGTCGGTCTCGCTCTGCTGTGGGAGACATACGGCGAGGCGGTGTTGACGACCGACCTCGCCGCGCGGTTCGGCCCACCCGACGAGCGTCAGATATTCGCCCACATGCTGCGTCGCGGCCTGAACACCCCTCTGACGACCAGCGCGGGCCGCCTGTTCGATGGCGTCGCGGCCCTGCTGGCCCTGCATCCCGAGGTGACGTTTGAAGGCCAGGCGGCTCTGGCCCTGGAGAACATCGCGGACCCGTCGGTGCGTGACAGGTATGCGATGGATGTCGTGTCGCCCGGCGGCGCTGCGCCCATGAGCCTCGACTGGCGCCCCATGATCGACGCCATCCTGGCCGATCTCGGGGCCGGTGTATCGCCCGGCGTCATCGCTGCCCGCTTCCACAACGCCCTCGTCGCCTCCGCCGTGACGGTCGCCAGGTTGGTGGGTGCGCCGCGTATCGCCTTGACCGGCGGCTGCTTCCAGAATCGCTTGCTGGTCACGCGCCTGGCCGAGGCGCTCCGGCGCGAGGGTCTGGAGGTCGTCCAGCATCGCCAGGTCCCGCCCAACGATGGCGGCATCAGCCTGGGCCAGGTGGCTATCGCCGCGGCGCAGCTAACGCAGGCGTCATAATTGAGTCTCGGCCATCTCGTCCGTGAGCCAGGCGGCGAGGAGGCTGAGCGCCTGAGCAACGTCCGCCTCGGCGGCGGGTGAGAGAGGGGCGCCGAGGTCGAAGCGGCGCGCGGGCGCCGTCAGCAGCCAGCCCGCCGGACAGCGCCCGTAGACCGCCTGGCACAGGGCCAGCAGTGCGCGGGGGTCCGCGCCGTGGCTGAGCGCTCCAACTTCAGGCGCGGCGGCTAGGGGGCACAGGGCCACGCCCGGCGCATCGGGTCTCGCGTCGGCGTCCACAAACACGACGCGCTCGGCGGTCGCGAGAGCCGCCGCCACCTCCGGCGTGAGCTGCGTCAGCGCCAGCGCCTCGACCCCCGGCCGCCGCCAGGCCGCGACGGCATCGGCCACTCGTGGACCGATGCCGTCATCCCCGCGCAGGTCGTTGCCGTACCCGATGACCAGCGCCGCGACCGTCACCCCCTCGGTCATTCCCAATCTGTACTCCCCATTCCCTAATCTCGCCGCACCTCATCCAGCACCGTCCCATCCGGTCCGACCAGCGTCACCTGCAGCGGCATGTGGCCGAAGGCGTGGGTCGCGCAGCTCAGGCACGGGTCGAAGGCGCGGATGCCCGCCTCCAGGCGATTGAGCGCGCCCTCGGGAATGGTCGGACCGTCGATGAAGTGGCGCGCGATCTGGGCCACGGTGCGGTTCATCGCCAGGTTGTTCTGGCCCGTGGCGATGAGCAGATTGACGGACTGGATGAGGCCGTCCTCGTTCACCATGTAGTCGTGGAAGAGTGTGCCGCGCGGAGCCTCGCTCACGCCGACGGCGCGCAACCGGTTGATGCCTGCGTTGGCGCGCAGGTGGGTCGACAGGATGTCGGGGTCGTCCAGCAGCAGGTCAATGCGCTCGATGCAGGCCAGAATCTCAACCAGGCGCGCCCAATGGTAGTAGAAGGACGAGGTCACGATGTCGCCACCCTGGGCGCGGAACTCGGCCAACTCGGCGTCGGCCAGGGGCGTGCCGATGGCTGAGCACACGTTGAGCCGCGCGAGCGGTCCGACGCGGTAGCTGCCCGCCGGGTACCCCATGGGCAGGAAGTAGGCGAACTTCATGTACGACCAGGCCTCGATGGCCTCGCCGATGAAGGTCTGGTAGCGGTTGGCGTCCAGGTGGTCGGCGATGATGTTGCCGCCGCTGTCGACAAAGCGCAAGTGGCCGCCGTAGTGCTCCCACAGCCCGTCGGGACTCACCAGGCCCATGAACAGCGTCGGGAAATTCCCGAAGACGTGGGCCTCCTTCTGGTGGGAGCCGAGTACCTGCTTGAAGACGTGCAGTCCGCGCAGCGCCGTCTCCCGCGCCTCGGGCAGCCAGGCGCGAATCTTGTCGCGGTTCTCGGCGGTCAGGGGGAAGCGAACGCCGCCCGGCACGGCCCAGGCAGGGTGGATGCGCTGCCCGGCTACCAGGGCGATGATCTCCTGGCCGAAGGCGCGCAGGCGAATGCCCGCCCTCGCCAGCTCCGGGTCGGCCTGGGCGACGCGCCGACGGCCAACGCCAACCTGCCCGCCGACGCCCGTTGCGATGTGGAC
>CAZLBQ010000347.1:0-6948 GCA_964557745.1 uncultured Anaerolineales bacterium | reverse complement strand
AGAGTGAACAGAATAGGAAATTGCGCTCGATCCTGTTCATTCTGTAAATTGTGTCTATATGTTATCTACTGTTCCAGATCGACGAGGGTTTGACCGCGCTTGATGATCTCGCCCGGCTTGACGCGCACGCCGCGCACGCGGCCGGCATGGGGGGCCGTCACCTGGAGTTCCATCTTCATGGCTTCCAGGAGGACGAGGCGCTGGCCCTTCTCGACGTGCTCGCCCGGTGTGACGTAGACTGCCAGCACCTGACCGGGCATCTGCGCCGCCAGGCTCTCCTCGCCGCCGTGACCCGCGCGCTTGCTCTTGCGGCCAGCCGCCGGTTCCAGCGCCCAGGCGACGCCGTTGACGCTTACCCAACGCTTTCCGCCCTCGGCGGCGACGACGACCGGCTGCTGGCGGCCGTCAACGTCCAGGGTCAGTGCGCCGTTATCCTGGCGAATCAGGCGAACGGTGTGCGCCTCCTCACCCACCTGGACGCGGTACACCTCGCCCGTCGCCTCGACTCGCGTGACCACTTCGCCGTCACCCATCATGTAGCGTCGTTCCATATAACATCCCACTCCGTTCTCATCTAGAATAGGGCTGCCGCCACGGGCTGTAGGGGTCGCCGTCGCTGCCCATGACGGTAGGCGCGGACTGGGCGGCTGGCGCGCCGACCTGGTCGGCCAGCGCCGCCGTGATAAGGGCGATGGCCGGGGGCGTCGTGGGCGCGTCCCACGTGAAGCGCTCATCGATAAACTGCGTCGTCGCCTGGCCCTCGCGGAAGACCGGGTGGTCGATGACGGCTTGCAAGAAGGCGAGGTTGGTGGTCACGCCGAGTACCGCGTACTCGCGCAGCGCCCGACCCAGGGTGCCCAGGGCATCGTCGCGGGTCATGCCCCACACAATGAGCTTGGCGAGCAGTGGGTCGTAGAAGTGGGTGACGTCGTCGCCGGTGGCGAAGCCGCTATCGACGCGCACGCCGGGGCCAGTTGGCTCGATCACCTGGAGCAGCGTGCCGGTGGCGGGCAGGAAGACGTTGGCGGGGTCCTCGGCGTAGACGCGAACCTCGATAGCGTGGCCGCGCTGGCTCAGGTCGGCCTGGCGGAAGGGGAGAGGCTCGCCCGCCGCAACGCGCAGTTGGAGCTTGACCAGATCGACCCCGACGACCATCTCGGTCACCGGGTGCTCAACCTGGAGGCGCGTGTTCATCTCCAGAAAGTAGAATTGGCCGCTGGCGTCCAGCAGAAACTCAATCGTCCCCGCATTGACATAATTGACGGCGCGCGCGGCCGCCACCGCCGCCTCACCCATCCGCCGCCGCAGGTCAGGGCTGAGGCCGGGCGCGGGCGTCTCCTCGACGATCTTCTGGTGGCGGCGCTGGACTGAGCAGTCGCGCTCGAAGAGGTGGACGACCTGGCCGTGGCTGTCGGCCAGGACCTGGACCTCGATGTGGCGGGGATGGACGAGCAGCTTCTCCAGGTAGACGCGGGTGTCGCCGAAGGCCTTGCCCGCCTCGCGGCTCGCGCCTTCGAGGGCGTCGGCCAACTCCTGGGGCCGCTCGACAGCGCGCATGCCCTTGCCGCCGCCACCGCCCGCCGCCTTGACCAGGATGGGGTAGCCGATGCGGTCGGCCTCTTTCGCGTAGTCATCAGGACTGCCCCCGCCCTGGTAGCCCGGCACGACAGGGACGCCCGCGCTCTGCATCAGCGCCCGCGCGCCGGTCTTCGACCCCATGGCCTGAATGGCCTCGGGCGAGGGGCCGATGAAGACCAGGCCTGCGTCCCGGACGGCTTGAGCGAAGGCGGCCCGCTCCGACAGGAAGCCGTAGCCGGGGTGGACGGCCTGGCAGCCGGTTTGGTGGGCGACCTCGACCAGGCGGTCGATGCGGAGATACGACTCGGTGGGCGGCGGGGGGCCGATGGGCACGGCGATGTCGGCCAGGGCGGCGTGGCGGCTGCCTGCGTCGGCCTCGGAGTAGACGGCCACGGTCTCGATGCCGAGGTCGCGGCAGGCGCGGATGATGCGGACGGCGATCTCGCCGCGATTGGCGATGAGGATACGCTGGAACACGAGTATCTCCACACGACGGAATGTTGCACTGTCACCCCGAACGGAGTGAGGGGTCTCCTCTGGGGAGGGTGGCAGGGCAGATGCCTCGCTGCGTTGCTCAGTCTCTTCTGCTGTCACCCCGAGCGGAGCCAGGGGGCTCCTCTGGGGACGCAAGCGGAGCAGATGCCTCACTCCGTTCGGCATGACAGTCGGAAGGCGCTGCAGTGGATAGGACTTGTAACCCCTCGAAGTCAAAGTCAAAATCGAAGATGGTGGCGCCGACGTCAGCCAGGGCGGCGCGCACTCGTTCCGCTGCGTCAGGCGCGTGGAAGAGTAGGCACCCGCCTCCCCCCGCGCCGAGCGCCTTGCCGCCGGTCGCCCCGTGACGAAGCGCTATGTCGAACAGGCTATCGAGCTGCGGGGTCGTGACCGACGCGTCGAGGTCCTTCTGGCAGCGCCAGTTTTCTAGGAGGAGCGGCCCGACGGCAGCCAGGTCGCCGCTCAGGAGGGCATCGCGCATGGCCACCGCGATCCCTCGCAGGCGATACAGGGCTTGCGTCGTGCGCGGCTCGGCGCGCCGGTAATTGCCCATGACGGTCGAGATGATGGTCCCGGACACGCGCGAGCGGCCCGTATAGCACAGGACCAGGCTGTCGCGTAGGCGTTGGCTGACGGAGTCGGAGAGGGCCAACCGCGTCGCGTGGACCGCCGGATCACGGAACTCGATGAACTGGCAGCCGCCGCCCAGCGCGGCGTACTGGTCCTGGCGACCGCCCGCCACGCGAATCTCCTCGACTTCCAAACGGTGGGCCAGGTCGGCGAGGCTGGCGCGGGGCCAGGAGGTGGCGCGAAGGGCGTTGAGAGCGCCGACAAGCGCCACGCCGACTGACGCCGACGCGCCGAGTCCCGCGCCCGGCGGCGCGTCGCTGCCAACGCTGACGTCGATGCCCGTCAGACCGGCCACCCGGACCGCCGCCTTGAGCAAGTCTAGCTCGCCGTTATAGATCAGTACGTCTTCAGGGACGCCTTCGATGACCTGTCCGTAATCGCTGGAAGCCAGGCGCACGTGGGCAGGAATGTACGGGCGGATGGTCACCTGGGCGTAGCGGGCGATGCCAATGTTGAGGACGGCTCCGCCGACCTCCATCGAGAACGGCGGGACATCGGTCCAGCCGCCCGCGAGGTCAAAGCGCATGGGGGCGTGGGCGGTGATGACGGCGGGAGGCGCGGGGCTGCTCATGCTATGTGCCCAGGACGGTGAGAATGTCACACCAGATGTCACGGTGATCCTCACCGTTGACGGTGTAGACGGGCATGAAGCCAAAGCGGAGATAGAGACGGATGGCCGGCAGGCGGAAGTCCTGCGTTTCCAGGGCGGCCTGCGGATAGCCACGCGCGATGAAATCGTTCAGGACGCGCACCAGGAGCGCCGAGGCCAGGCCTCGCCCCTCGTGGTCAGGGTGCGTAGCGACCCAGTGAACGACGCCTGTATTCGGGAAGCGGTCGGGAATCCAACGGCTGGATGCCGTTGCCACGATCTGGCCCTGCGATGTCACGACGTAGACAGCTTTCACGTCCGAGGCTTGCGTTAGCGTCGCGCGAACGCGCGCTTCGTCCCACGGCTCTTGAAAGGCGGCGGTGAGGACGGCAGCGAGACCGGCCTCATCGTCGGAGGCGCCAAAGGCGCGGAGCGTATACCCTTCTGGCAAGAGGGAGGCATCCGGAATGGTGCGCAGATGGGGGCGATGCATGACAATTGTCGGCATGGTCTACATCCTGAAGACGCCGAACGTCGTCGGCTCGATGGGCGCGTTGAGGCAGGCTGAGAGGGCCAGCGCCAGCGTGCGACGGGTGTCCGCAGGGTCGAGGATGCCGTCGTCCCACAGGCGCGCTGTCGAGTAGTATGGGCTGCCCTCGTGTTCGTACTTCTCCAGAATGGGCTGCTTGAAGCGCTCCTGCTCCTCTAGGGTCATCAGGGCGTGGCCGGTGCGGGCCAACTGCTCCTGCTTGACGGTCAGCAGGACGTTGGCGGCCTGGTCGCCGCCCATGACGCTGATCCGGCTGTTGGGCCACATCCACAAGAAGCGTGGGTTATAGGCGCGGCCGCACATGCCGTAGTTCCCCGCCCCGAACGAGCCGCCGATGATGACGGTCAGCTTGGGGACGCGCGCGTTGGCGACGGCGTGGACGAGCTTGGCGCCGTCCTTAGCGATGCCGCCGCTTTCGTACTCCTTACCGACCATGAAGCCGGTGATGTTCTGCAGGAAGAGCAGTGGGATCGAGCGGGCGGTACACAGCTCGATGAAGTGCGCGCCCTTCACGGCCGACTCGCTGAACAGGACGCCGTTGTTGGCCAGGATGCCAATGGGGTAGCCGTGGAGGCGCGCGAAGCCACAGACGAGGGTGTCACCGTAGAGGGCCTTGAACTCGCGGAAGCGGCTGCCGTCCACCAGGCGGGCGATGACCTCGCGGACGTCGTAGGCCTCGCGGAAGGTGCGGGGGATGACGCCGTAGATCTCAGTGGGGTCGTAGAGTGGCTCTTCGGGCGGGGCCAGGTCCAGGTCGACGCGCTTGCGCGTGTTGAGAGTGGCGACGATCTGGCGGCACAGTTCGAGGGCGTGGTCGTCGTCGAGGGCGAAGTGGTCGGCGACGCCGGAACGGCGGGTGTGGACATCCGCCCCGCCTAGCTCCTCGGCGCTGACCTCTTCGCCTGTCGCCGCCTTGACCAGCGGCGGCCCGCCCAGGAAGATGGTCCCCGTGCCTCGCACAATGATGGTCTCGTCGCTCATGGCCGGCACGTACGCGCCGCCGGCGGTACACGAGCCCATGACGGCGGCGATCTGGGGGATGCCCTGGGCGCTCATGCGGGCCTGGTTGTAGAAGATGCGGCCGAAGTCGTCGGCGTCGGGGAAGACCTCGTCTTGCATGGGCAGGAAGGCGCCGCCGGAGTCGACCAGGTACAGGCACGGCAGGCGGTTCTCCTCGGCGACGGCCTGGGCGCGGAGGTGCTTCTTGACCGTCAACGGGTAGTAGGTGCCGCCCTTGACGGTGGCGTCGTTGGCGACAATCATGCACTCGCGCCCAGCCACGGACCCAATGCCCGTCACGATGCCCGCGCACGGCGCTTCGTTGAAGTACATCTCCCAGGCGGCGAGGGGCGACAGTTCCAGGAAGGGAGAGCCGGGGTCGAGGAGGCGGCGAATACGCTCGCGGACGAAGAGTTTGCCTTGCTCGGCGTGGCGCTTTTGCGCCCGCTCGCCACCGCCGGCGCGGACCTGGGCCAGCCGCGCTTTCAGTTCGTCGGCGAGGGCGCGGTTGTGGGCGGCGTTGGCCTGGAAGCGATCGTCGCGAGGGTCGAGTTGTGAATCAATGACGTCCATAGTCGGTTACTCGATGACGGCATACGCTCGTACCGGAAACGTTCCCATCCCGGCCACTTTGACCGGGACGGCGTGGAAGCGGAAACCCTGGTCAGGCAGGGCGGCCAGGTTGGTGAGGTGCTCAGCGATGGGGACGCCAGCCCGGAGGAGCGTGGTGTGGACGGGACGCTCGCCATCGCTCGTATCGTCGATATTGAGGGAGTCGATGCCGACGAGGATCGCGCCCTGTTCGGCGAGCCACGCGGCCGCGTCGGCGGTCAGAAAGGGATGGTTATCGAAGTACTGGGGCGTGCGCCAGTGGCGCGACCAGTCGGTATGGACGAGGACAGCCTTGCCGCGCACGTCAAGGGCGTGGAGGGCATGATAGTCGATGGCGCGGGTCGAGCGGAGATCAGGCCGCACGACGACGGTGTCCAGGTCGGCCAAGCTCTCCAACGTCAGCCCAGCCAGGTCTACCCCATCGGCGAAGCGATGGAAGGGCGCGTCCACATACGTACCTGTGTTGGCGACCAATTCGATTTTGCCGATATGGAAGGTGGTGCCGGGCGCGTAGTGGGCCTGGGATGCCTCGCGCGTCCAGTAGTCGCAGATGACAGGCGCGGGGAGACCGGGATAGGTGGTCATCCCGTGCTCAACGGTGTGGCTGACGTCAATCAGGCGACGCATGCCCTCTCTCCTGACTGTCGATACAGCCTGATTATACGTCCGATACAGGGGAACGACAAGGAATGAGGGACGGTCTTGTGAGTGGCATAGAGGTTGCAGGCTTCTTGTCCTCAATGGTTCACTTTTCAGGAGGCAAGCATGACTCAATCGAGCCAGTCCACCGACCTGGCCGCGTTGCCTGCGTTTGATCCCGAGACGGACGACTTGAACGTGATTATCGAGACACCGCAGGGCAGCCGCAACAAGTACAAGTTCGATGAGCGACGCCGACTGTTCACGCTAAGCAGCGTGCTGCCAACGGGCGCGTCGTTCCCCTTCGACTTCGGCTTCGTGCCGTCGTCGCTAGGGGATGATGGCGATCCGCTCGATGTCCTGGTGCTCATGGACGAGCCGGCGTTTCCCGGCTGTCTGATTGAGGCGCGCTTGATTGGTGTGGTGGAGGCGGAGCAGACGGAGGAGGGCAAAACCGAGCGCAACGACCGCTTGATTGCCGTGGCTACTCGCTCGCGAACCCACCGCGACATTCGGAGCCTGGAGCGCCTCTCCCCCGCCCTGATGGACGAGATCCAACACTTCTTTGTCTCCTACAACCAAGTGAAGGGCAAGGAGTTCAAGGTGCTGGGGCAGGCGGGCCCGGAACGCGCCAGGGAACTGGTCGAGAGCGGGGCGCGGCGTCGAGAGCGGGAGAGCAAGCCCTGAATGAGGCAGGGTAAGAACGCCCTGGGTAGCGCATCTTACCGATTGTGCTTGAGAGCAGGCGTGAGTGGGGCCGAGCGACGGCCCGGCGGCGAAGGTAAGAACGCTGCGGGGAGTGCATCTTAGCCCATGCGCTTGCCAGACGGCGCGACTGAGTCAGAGAGAGACCGAA
>CAZLBQ010000346.1:0-6971 GCA_964557745.1 uncultured Anaerolineales bacterium | reverse complement strand
TCACCGCCCGCTCCTGCATGGCTTCCGACAGCTGCTCGGCCATGCGGTTGAAGTCGTGCCCGAGTTGGGCCAGCTCATCGTGCCCCTCGACCACGACCCGCGCGGCTACGTCACCGGCCGCGAGGCGCTGGGCGGCGTTGGCGACACGGCGCGCCGCCTGGCTAATCGAGCCGGCCAGGACATAGCCAAACCCCAGCGAGACCAGGGTACTGAACAACAGGAGGACCATGAGCAACTGCTCGTCATGGGACGACAAGAACATCAGCCGCGCCGTCACCAGGATGTTGACCAGCGCGACGACGACGCCCAGGCTATACGTGACCAGCACCTTGTGGCGCAGCGAGGGGGCGTAGCGGCTCCAGCCGTACACCAGGCAGGCCAGCGCCAGGGAAACGCCAGTCGAGAGGGCGAGATAGAGCGCCAGGTCACGCATGTCCTGGCGCGGCGCGCCCAGCCACAGGCTACCCAACGCCAGCGCCAGGGCAAAGGCCAGCGCGATGAGAGCGAACGTGACGAGGTTGCGGCGAGCCACGGTCCCAGGGCTACGTGGCGCCGCGGCTTGATACCCCGGCGCGCCCTCGGTCACATCGGTCACGACCCGGCCTCAAACTTGTACCCAACGCCCCACACCGTGAGGACGTGGCGCGGGTTGGTAGGGTCAACCTCGACCTTCTCGCGCAGGCGGCGGACGTGGACCGTCACAGTGCTCGTGTCCCCGGCCACCTCGTAGCCCCAGACGTGGTCCATGAGTTGGTCGCGGGTAAAGACCTGGTTGGGGTGCTGCGCCAGGAAGAGCAGCAAGTCAAACTCGCGCGCCGTCAGCGTCACCGGCTCGCCGTCGACGACCACGACCCGCGTGGCCGGTTCGATACGCAAACCGTCGAAGACCAGCGCCTTCGCCCCATTAGGCGTCGGGGCGGCCGTGCGGCGCAGGACAGCCTTGACGCGCGCCACCAGCTCCCGGGGGCTGAACGGCTTGACGACGTAGTCGTCGGCGCCGAGTTCGAGGCCCACGACGCGATCTGTCTCACTACCCCGCGCCGTGAGCATGATGATGGGCAGGTGGGGCGAGGCGTCGGCCTGCAAGGCGCGACACACCTCCAGCCCGCCCATGCCTGGCAGCATCAGGTCCAGGATAACCAGATCGGGCCGCTGGCGGTGCGCCGCGTCGAGAGCCGCCGCGCCGTCTACCGCCGACACGACGCGGTAGCCTTCCTGGCTCAAGTACAGACCCACCACCTCCAAAATATTCGGCTCGTCGTCCACCACCAGAATGGTCTCGCCGCTCATGCGCCCTCCGCGTGTGACGGAAGATTGTAGCTCAGTTGCCCCATTCCGGCTAACCGCCAGACGCCACGTTCTGGCCTCGCCGCTCGTCTCCAGAGTTCCCATCGTCAGTCTCCATCCCCCACCTCAGTGTTACAAGCATGACGGCGGAGGACATCCTATCCTCCGCCGTCACGAGTTTAGCCAGGCGGGCTTACGCCCTCTTGACGTGGGTGTTACAGGTGTATTACAAGGGAATGACTACTCGAACATCCGCACTTCGTCGCCCGCCCCATCAGCGCGGGCGCGCTCGTAGACGAGGGCGGCGGCGGCAATGTCCTCGGCGGCCAGGCCCAGCGATTCGAACAGCGTAATCTCCTGCTCGCTCGCCCGGCCTGGATAGTAGCCCGCGACAACCTCGGCCAACCCGTGCACTTGGCCCCAGTGGAGCGTGCCGCGCTCGACGAGGGGCAGCAGGTCGCCCGCCTCGATCTTCGCCTGGTCGACGGCGTCGGCGACGATACGCGTCGCCCGCCGCACCGCCTCGTCGTCCAACTCGCGGCGGATGAGGGCGTTGGAGCCGGCGGCGTTGATGTGGACGCCCGGCGCCAGCCACGCGCCGCGCAGGACCGGCTCGCGCGAGGAGGTAATCGTGACCAGAATGTCGGCGCCCTCGGCGGCGGCTTCCGGTGTCTCGACGGGCGCGACCTCGACCCCCAGCGTCTCAGTCATCTCGCGGGCGAAGGTGGCGCGGCGCTCGGCATCGCGCCCGTAGGCCTGGACGCAGCGGATGTCCCGCACGACTTGGATGGCCGCCAACTGGCTCCTCGCCTGCCACCCCGTGCCGTAGATGCCCACCACCGCCGCGTCCGCCCGCGCCATGTACTTCGTCGCCACGCCGCTGGCCGCGCCCGTGCGCCGCTGGCCGAGGGTGTCAGCCTCCATGATGGACAACAGCGCCCCGCTCTCGGTGCTGAAGAGGAGGACGACGAACCGCGCCCGACCACCGATGGTCGTGTACGCCTTCAGGCCCAGGTAGCCCAGGGCCGGGTCGGCGGCGGCCATGACGTGCATCATGCCGTTGGGGTGGCGAGTGCGGGCGCGGGGGATGTTCTGGACCTGGCCCTCGCCCAGGTGGTGAAAGACGGTCTCGACCGCCGCGACACAGTCTGGCATTGGGAGATAGCGTTCGACATCGGCTTCACGGAGCAGAAGAGCCATAAGTTTTACCTCACGCTGGAAGTCGCCGCAGACCTGGAAACACTCGCCCAAGAGGAGCGCCTGACGCGCGTCGACGTGGCGCGGCAGATTCGGCTAGAAGGTGTCGCCCAGCGCAAGCAAGCGCTGACCCCTGCAAGACGCGATCGAGGACGTCCAGCGTCTGATCGGAGCGTCAGACTTAGCTACAAACGGTGAGAGCTAACCAAAGGTGAGGGGCAACTGCATGCTTCCCTCGGCCAGAACTTCGTCCTGGCCCACATCCAACAGGTGGCGCACCGTCCAGCCACGCTCCTTGAGGGCAAGGGCGATGTAGCGGCGGTGGCAGTGGGACGGGTCGCGCTCGGCGCACATGAACGCGGTAGGCCGCTCGCGGGCCAGAGCTTCCAGCCGCACCAACCCCTCGGCAAACTCAGCAGTTGTCATCCACGTCGTGTAGCCCCCGGCGCGGAACCCACCGAGCCTGTCCCCCAACCAGACATACTCGATACCGGCCTCCTGCAGCCAGAGTGCCAATGCCTCCTGCCGAAAGTAGGGGAAGTGGCTGCGCGGGCGAACGCGCACGTCCACCAGCCGCTGGACTGTGTAGTACCGCAGCACGGCAAGGAATTCGTCCGCGCTGCGGTTGCTATGACCAATGGTGTAAATCTCAGGCATCGTGTCTCACAGTTGCGAGCAAGGCGCGCCCGAAGCCTTTACGCCGCATGGAAGACTGATCCCTCGGCGACGGCCACCGCCAACTCCCGCGGCGCGACGACTTCGAGGCCCAGCGCGACGGCCTCGCCGCCGCCCAGGCATGCCGCCGCGAAGCCCGTCCGCAGGCCGCGGTCCAGGAGCGCGTAGAGCAGCGTCACCAGGATGCGCGCCCCACTCGCCCCAATGGGGTGGCCGAGGGCAATGGCCCCACCGTTGACGTTGACGCGGTTCCAATCCCAACCCAGTTCCTGGCCGTTGGCGAGAATCTGAGCCGCGAACGCCTCATTGACCTCAATCAGGTCCACATCTTCCAGCCGCAGGCCGCTGCGCTGCATCAGGCGCCGAATGGCAATGGGCGGCGCGGCGAAGATGCGCTTGGGGTCCAGCCCGCCCTGGGCAAAGCCCGTGACGCGGGCGAGCGGCGTCAGGCCCTCGCGCTCGGCCACGTCTTCGCCGACCAGGACAAGGGCCGCCGCCCCGTCGGTCAACCCCGGCGCGTTGCCTGCCGTCACCGTGCCCTCGCTCTCGAAAGCGGGCTTGAGTTTGGCAAGAGCGTCGGCGCTAGTGTCGCGACGCGGCGCCTCGTCCTGGCGGAACCACGTCGGTCCCCCCTTGCCCGGCAGCTCGACCGGCGCGATCTCGGCCGCGAACTTGCCCGCGTCCTGGGCAACGATGGCCTTGTGGTGGCTGTTCAGCGCAAACTCGTCTTGCATGGCCCGCGTGATGCCAAACTCACGAGCGATGTACTCGGCGGCGCGGCCCATGTGCCAGTTCTCGCAGGCGCACCACAGTCCGTCGTGGACGACAGCGTCGACAATCTCCGCGTTGCCCAGGCGGTAGCCCTGGCGGGCGCGGGGCAGCAAGTACGGCCCGGCGCTCATATTCTCCATGCCCCCTGCCACGATCACATCGGCGTCGCCCGTCCGAATGGCTTGCGCGCCGAACATCACCGTCTTCAGGCCGGAGCCGCACACCTTGTTGACCGTCGTCGCGCTGACCGAACTCGGCAGACCGGCGGCGAGAGCCGCCTGGCGCGCCGGGGCCTGGCCCGCCCCCGCCTGGACCACCTGGCCCATGAGCGCCTCGTCCACTGCGGCCGGGTCGATGCCCGCCCGCTCGACCGCGGCGCGGATGGCGATGCCGCCGAGGGTCGTGGCCGGCAGCGCGGCCAGCGACCCCATGAAGCGGCCAATGGGCGTCCGCGCCGCCCCCACAATGACAACCTCGCGCTGTGTAGTCATGGCTTACTCCTGTGTAAGACCACCGACGGCTGCTGGCCGTCGGTCTGATGGATTTGTGATGCTGGCTTACGGAACGAGGACCGTGCCCGTCTCGGCGTCGCGCTCATAGCCCAGGCTGACCAGGCAGCCCGCTACGCGCTCGCGGGTATCGCCCAATAGCTCGGGAATCGTGCGGGTCTCGCCGACAACGGTCATGAAGTTCGTGTCGCCCGGCCAGCGGGGGACAATGTGGATGTGGATATGTTCGGCCAGCCCGGCCCCGGCCGCCTTGCCGATGTTAATGCCAACGTTGAAGCCCTGGGGCGCGAGGGACTGGCGCAAGCCCTGCTCGGCCAGCCGTGTCAAGCGCATCAGGTCGGCGAGATAGGCGTCGTCCAGGTCCACCAGGCTACCGACATGGGTATAGGGAACGGCCATCAGGTGGCCGTTGCTGTAGGGGTAGATGTTCAGCAAGAGCATGGCGCGCGTCGTGCGCGCCACGACGAGATTGGCGCGGTCGTCGGCGGGCGTGGCGGCCTTCTCGCAGAACACGCAGCCGCCGGCCTTCTTGTCGCTCAGGATATAGTTCATACGCCAGGGGGTCCAGAGGTGTTGCATGACAGACTCGCCAGGATTCGTGCTATTTCGTGCTATACTGAAGCGCACACAGCCTTCACGAGAGGGATGCATGCTTGACGACGTTCTTACTGTTGACACCGTGTTAGCCGACTTGCCGACACGCTGGCTGGGGCGACCGGCCCATGTCTTCGCTAGCCTGCCCTCGACTAACATCTGGTTGATGGAGCAGGCCCGCCAGAGCGCGCCGGCCGGGACGCTGACCGTCGCCGACGTGCAGACGGCGGGCAAGGGGCGGCTGGGGCGGGTATGGAGCGCGCCGCCGGGCGCTGGTCTCCTCTTCTCGCTGCTGTTCCACGTGGCGGGGCCAGCGGACATGGGCCGCCTGCTGATGGTTGTCGGGACAGGTGTCGCGGCCGGCCTGAGCGACCACCTGGGCGTGGCGGCGCGGCTCAAGTGGCCCAACGACGTCCTGGTCCACGACCGCAAGCTGTGCGGTATCCTGGGCGAGGCGACGGAGCTACCGGCTACGCCCCCCGCCAGCGGGACGGCCTACGCCGCCGTCATCGGTATCGGCCTCAATGTCAATGCTAGCCTTGATGACCTACCACCGCCCCCAGTGGGCGGGTTGCCGCCGACGAGCCTGCTGGTCGAGCTAGGCCATCCGGTCCCCCGCGTCCCCCTCCTCCATACGCTCCTGACCGCCATCGAGACGCGCTACGACGCCCTACAGGGAGGCGTCTCACCACTCGCCGAGTACCGCCGCCTGTGCGCCACGCTCGGCAAGCCGGTGCGGGTGACGATTGGGGAGCGCGTCGTCGAGGGCGTGGCGGAGGACGTCACCGACGCGGGCTACCTCGTCGTGCGCCAGGCCGACAGCCAGCGCGTCGAGGTCCACGCGGGCGACGTGACCCTCCGCGCCTCATGAACCTGCCCACCTCGCTCGTCGAGGGCGTCCTGCTCGAACGCGAGAACCGCTATCGAGCGCGCGTCCACCTCGCCACGGGCGACGTGGCGGCGTTCGTGCCCAACCCTGGCCGCACCCTTGAGCTGTTGTACCCCGGCGCGCGGGTCATGGTCCACCCGGTCGCCCCCAGCGCCACCCGCCGCACGGCCTACGACATGCTCCTCGTCTACACGGCGGACGGCTTGCTGGTGTCCATCGACACCCGCCTGGCGACGCGGCTGTTCGCCGAGGCGCTCGCCACCAGCCAGATCGCGCCCCTGGCGGGCTACACGGTAGCGCGGCCCGAAGTCGTCTTTGGCGCGAGCCGCCTCGACTTCAGCCTGGTCGCGCCCGAGCGCCGGCCCTGCCTGGTCGAGGTCAAGTCCTCGACCCTGGTCGAAGTCGGCGTCGCCCGCTGGCCGGACTCGCCGTCGCTACGCGGCCAGCGGCACGCCCGCGAACTCATACACGCTATCCAGGAGGGCTACCGCGCCGTCATCGTCTGGATTGTCCAGCGTCCCGACGCGCACTGCCTGACGCCGCACGACGGCATCGACCCGGTCTTCGCCGTGACGCTGGCCGAGGCCGTCGCCGCCGGCGTCGAAGCCTACGCCTATACCTGCCGCGTCACGACGGAGCGCGTCGAGGTTCTGGCGCCTATCCCCGTCCAGCTTGCCGCCCCCCCTGATTCAAGCTAGAATCGGACCATGCTGTGGATGACAAGGAGCGTGTGATGCCCGAAAGCCCGGTGGACAGACTACGTGGCAGCGGTAAGTGGCTCAAGCAGTGTTCGTTCTGTCAGAAGACCCAGGACCGCGTGGTACGGTTGATTCCCGGCCTCCACGATGCCTATATCTGCAATGAGTGTGTCGACCTCTACTACCGCCTGCTGCACGAGATGGACCAGACCGGCGGCGCGGCGGGGAGTAGACAGTGAGCGCCCAGGAGCAGCCCAAGCGCCGCCTGCGCGTCGGCGTCCTCTTTGGCGGGCGCTCGGCCGAGCACGACGTCTCGCTGGCTTCAGCGCGGGCCGTCATGGACAACCTGGA
>CAZLBQ010000345.1:0-6980 GCA_964557745.1 uncultured Anaerolineales bacterium | reverse complement strand
CGCGGTTACCGGCGCGGTCGAGGGCCACGGCCTTGACGGTATGCGGGCCAACGGTGAGGGGCACGATGGCGCGGAATGCGCGCGGCCCGCTGGTTGGGACGGTGGCGTCACTCCACGTCGCGGGCCAGACGACGCCGTCGACCTCGAACGAGACACTGGCGACGCTGAAGCGCGAGCCGGGGCCGTTGTTAATGTAGTCACTGGCCTGCGCCACCAACTCGATGGCGGCCTGCGCGGTCGTGGCCGGATTCGCAGACGGCGTGACCCAGGTCACCGTGGGCGCGGTGGCGTCGGCGAAGAAGGCGCCCGCGTACAGGTCGCTGACAAAGGCCGGCGCGGGCGGCTCCTGGTTGCCCAGGCGGTCGGCGGCCCGCGTGTAGAGGCGATAGAGACCCTCGCTGGGCGGGGTAACACTGGCCTGCCAGTAACGGGCCGTGTCGCCGACCGCGCCGCCTTGGAAGGTGGCCGGGGTCCAGGCCGCGTCCGATGGAACGGTCGACGTCACCGGACTGCTCCAGTTGGCGATGGGGACACTGACGAGGGCAACGTCGACCGTTCCCATGCCCGAGGCGCCGACGGCGCACGAGACACCCTCGCGGCCGAAGAGCAGGGTCAGGGGGACGGCCAGGCGCTCGCGGTAGCCGAGGTCGGCCCGCGTCCCACCACCGACGGGCGGCGTGATGCCGGGCTGGGCGCTGTCAATCGCGGGCGAGGCGTCGTCCAATTGGTAGTCGGGCATGGTCAGGGTCGGGTTCTGGCCGACAATCTCGCTGCCGTCCGCTGTCAGCCCACCGTTGAAGTCGGCGTTGGGCGTGTTGTACAGCAGGTTGTAGAGGTGGAACAGTTGGGCCGGGGCGGCGAGGTCCAGGCCCACGCCGTTGCCGGACAGGATGTTGTTGCTCACCGTGACCCACGTGTTGGCCCCCTCGCTGCGCAACCCAGCGCCTGTGTTGTTGACGACGGTGTTGAAGCTCGCCTCACCCGTCGCGCCGCCGGTGAACAGGATGCCCAGGCGGTTGCCGCGGATGATGGTGCGGGTTACGTTGACGGTGTTGGAGGCGCCCGCGACGCGAATGCCGGCGTTGCTCGCGCCCGCGCCGGAGCCTGTGATGGTGAAGCCCCGCACTTCGGCCTGCACCGCGCCGTTGATGGTCACCACGTCACCCACGCCGCCGCCGTTGATGACCGTGCGCTCCGCGCCGCTGCCCACGAGCTTGATGTAGCTGGGCAGGGTGACACGCTCGTTGTACGTACCCGGACCGACGCCGACGGTGAAGGTCGTGGCGCGGGTGGGGGTGTTGACCGCTTGCGCCGCGATGCTAGCGGCGTTGACGGCGTCCTGAATGCGGCTGAAGGCGTCCACCTGCCAGGTGAGGCCGTCGTTGACACACGCCGAGTTGATGGCTGGGTCGCAGTAATTGTCGTCGGCGTAGAAGGCGGCCTGGCCCACCTCAAAGGCCCCGATGTCCACCCGACTGCCAGAGCCGGGCGGCGCCGGATCGGTGGGATTCCCCGCGTCGGCGGTGGGGGAGCCGGCGCGCGGCCGGAAGTTGTTCTGGCTGAGCGAGGTAAAGGCCGGGTCGAGGGTGATGTCGCCCAGGCCAGACGCGGCCTGCGGCGCGCCGCCATCGACCTGGACGTCGCCGGTGTTGAGCCAGAACAGGTTGTAGCGCTCCAGGTGGATCGGGGTCGGCGCGCACGGCGACCCCGCGCCCTGGTATTGCAGGGCGACGCCGGTGTGGGAGGCGAAGACTGTGTTGCGCACGTCCACCGCCGCGCAGCTCGTCGCCACCAACCCGCTGGCGTTGCGCACCAGGGTATTGTTGACGACTTCCAGCTCGGTGGCCGCGCCGTCCTGGCGGATGGCCGTCGTCGCGTCGCGGATGACGGTGCGCGACAGGCGCACGCTCTGCGCGCCGTTCTCGACGCGCAGGCCCGCGCCCGCCAGGGTCAGGCGGTTGAGGCCCGCCCCCACGACGCCCTCGGCGCTGACGAGATAGGGCGGGGAGGCGCCGGCTGGCGGTTGGACGATGGTCAGGTCGGGGCCGCTGCCGTTGACCTGGACCCCGGTGACGAGGTAGAACGGCTCGCGGTAGAGGCCGGGGCGCAGGTTGACGCGGGTGGCCCCGCTGTCGATAGCCGCCTGGATGCTGCTGAAGGCCGTCTGGCCCCATGTCAGCCCGTCGTTGGCGCACGTGGCGCAGTAGCCCGCGGCGACATAGGCGTCGCCCCGCGCGGGCACGTACCCCGCCGCGAGGGTCGAGTTGGGCTTGAGGCGGTAGACCTGGCCCGCCTGGTCGACCAGCTGGGCCTGGGCCAGCGTCAGGCTCGCGTCACCGCTCCCCAGCGTCGGGGACCAGGCGATGCCGCTCTCGCCTACCCAGGCGCCGGCGGTGCGGCCCAGCTTGAAGTCGATGGGCAGGTCGTTGACAATGGCAGGCGTCAGCCAGGTGGCGGCGGCCGCGTTCTGGGGCGCGATGAGGGCGACGCGGTCGAGGTTCAGCTTGACCGGGTTGATGCCCACCGGGCCGTAGCGGTGCAGGGGCGTGAAGCCCACGCCCTCGGTCACGTAGAGCGTGTTGCCAGAGCGCGCCAGGCCGCCGCCGAGGTCGACCTGGAAGCTCGTCGTGGTTAGCTCTTCCCAGGTGTCGTCGGCGAGGCGGTAGCGGGCGAAGCGGTTGCCGCTCCCGCCCTGCGTCGCGTACAGGTAGTTCTGACCGTCCCACACCAGCCCGGCGCCCGCGCCAATGGGCATCGGCGCGCTGGGGGCGGCGGTCCAGGTGTTGGCCGTCGCGTCGTAGCGATAGAACTCCTTGGCCTTGGTTACGGCCAGCGGCGTGGCGGCGTTGAGGGCATTGCCGCGTAGGACGTATACCGAGCCGTTGGCCGCCGCCATACTCAGGCCCGTGCCCAGCGTCGCGGTAAACGGCGGCGAGGCCCTGACGTCCAAGGTGTCGCCGGCGATGGTGTAGCGGTAGAGGCGGGACGAGGCGAAGTCATTCGCGTCGCGGCGCATTGACAAGGCGTAGAGGGTCCCCTTGTCGGCCCCAGTGAGGGCCATGCCCTGGTAGATGTCCAGACCCTGCGACCGGCCGCGCGACCAGGTGTTGCCGGCGACGTCGTAGCGGATCATGCCCGGACCGGCCACGGCCAGGTTGTTGTTGGTGGCCGTCAGGCCCCCGGCATCGCCCAGGTAGACGTAGCCCGCAGCGTCCACAACCAGATTGCTGCCCACACCGCCGGAGTACGGCGCCGCGTACTCGCCATTGACCCCCACCTGGCTCCACGACCCATTCGCATACCGCCAGAGGACACTCCCCATGGCGTAGAGCGTGTTGGCGCCAACCGCGAGTTTCAGCGGGGTGAAGCCGCCCAGCTCGACAGGGTAGCTGGTATAAGGGCCGACACTCGACCAACTACCGCCGTTGGCGGGGTCATAGCGCGCCAGGCCCCGCAGGTTGGTCGCGATGGTGGGGAAGGGATAGAGGTATTGGTCGACGCGGTCGAACAAGCCGCCGACATACAGGACGCTGCCGTCTGTCGCCAGTGTGTAGGCACTGCCCTGGCCCCCAAACGTCTGGGTAAACAGCACCAGAGCTTCCCACGTGCTGCCGTTCCAACGGTACATATCGGAGAAGCGGGTGGCGTACAGCATCCCGCCGACGAACTCGATCTGGTTGGCCCCCGCGCCAACCAGATTGCCGAGGGGCGACCACCCCGTACCGTCGGTTCGGTAGACGGCGTAGGGCAGCGGATTATTATCCGTCGGCCAGGCGGCAGCGTAGAGGGTTGTGCCGTCGTGGGCCAGGTCCCAGACCGCCGCGTTGGCGGGCAGCCCGCTCCCCACCGAAGACCACGCGCTGCCGTTCCACTTCGCCGCCTTGTCGACGGCCACCGTGCCCCCGCCCGTGTTCGTGACCTGGGTCAGGCTGCCCCCGATGTAGATGTCGGCGCCCACGACCTGGATGCTCCTGACACACGGATCGCCGCAGGCGGTGACGCCGCCGCCCAGCGCCGACCAGGTCCGCCCGTTCCAGCGGGCGATGCGGTTGGCGGGCACAGTGGTGCCGTCGGGGTTGGTGGCTTGGGTGAAATCACCGGCGACGATGAGGTCCGAGCCTGCCGTCTGGATGGCCGTCACTTTGGCATTCACGCCGCCGCCGACGGGCAGCCATGTCTTGCCCGGGAACAGATAGAGGTTGCCGTCGCTGCCCGTCGCGGCGTTGCTGAGGGTGCCGGTGATGGAGAGCGGCGCGCTCAACTGGGCCGCCCAGCTATTGCTCGTCGGGTTGTAGCGGTCAAGGCGCGTACTGCCGTTGCCGGGCAGGGAGAAGACGTAATTACTCGTCCCGGCCAGGCTGCCGCCCCGCGCCCCACCCGCGGGGAGCGGGGCAGGGGTCGGCGTCGCATCCCAGACGGGGAGCAGCGCCGTGTCCACCGTGGCGTCGACGGCGATGAAGGGGGCCGAGGCGTTACCGGCCAGGGTACTCTGGACGGTGTTGAGCGTGCTGAGACGGTCCATCGACACGGTGTTGGTGGTCATGCTGTGGATCAGCAGACGGTCGAAAACAGTCTGCTTGGCGGCCTGGCCGTCGCGCCAGCCATCGCGGCCGGCGTTCTCCAGCCGCACACCGCGCTGGGCGTTGCGGATCGTCAGGTTGCGCAGCGTCACGCCGTCGACGTTCTGCACCAGGACGGCGTTGAGGGCGCCCGCGCCGTCGACGAAGACGGCATCGGCGTTGACGCCGGCGATGGTGAGGCCGTTCTTGGCCGCGCCGACGACCGAGAAGCTGCTGTAGCCGCCGGGGCGGACGACAATCGTGTCGCCGGCGTCGGCCGCGTCCACGGCGGATTGAATGGTGGCGTAGGCATCGCTGCCCCAGGTCCGCCCGTCGTTGGCGCAGGCCGAGCAGTAGTCGTCGTCGACATAGAGCGTAGCAGGGTTATTCGTTTGCACGCCCGCCGTCTTGTCCGCCCCGCTCGCTGCGCCGGCCATCTTCTCGCCGCCGTCGGCGGGCTGTCGTCCGCCGTCGCTGGGCGCCTGGGGCAGCGCGTCGGGCGCGACGTGCGCCGTGGCGAAGGACAGCTCGGTGCGCGGCAACGCCACGCCTGTCTCGCCACTCCGCTTAGCCGCCACCAGGGCGGCGCCGGGGATGAGCAGCAGATCGGACGAGGCGTCGCAGTTCAGGTCGGCCCCGGCGGCGTAGGGCGCGGATGCGGCAGCGCCGACGCCGGTCAGGACGGCCTCTGGCGTCACGCCCGCGGCCAGGCTGGCCGCACCCGCGAACAGGTAGGCGTCGCCCCCGGCGGCGCCGATGAGGATGTCGTTCTTGCCGTCGCGGTTGACGTCGCCGACGCCGGCCAGCAGACCGGTGGCGGCCGGGGTGTAGCCGGAGAAGACGAGGCTCTGCCACGCGCCGCCGCTGTCCTTGTAGACGAGCTTCGGCCCGCCGCCCGTGCTGAAGATGAAGTCGGCGAAGACGTCCCCAGTGACGTTGCCCAGTGCGGCGAGCTTGTCGCCCACCGTGCCGGCGCCGGTGAACTTGACGGCGTCGGTCGCGGGGTTGAGGGTGCGGCCGTCGCCGCGGTTGAAGCCCACGCCGCCGGTGAACAGGTAGACGGCCGAGCCGCCGCCGAGGGTGTTGGCGGGGTCGGTGATGACGAAGTCGCCAAAGCTCTTGCCGCCGCTCTGCACGCCGTCGGCGTCGCCGACGCCGCTGGCGAGGGCCGCCGCGCTGACGACCACCTGGGCCGCCGCCTCGGTTGTGACGGCTAGAGTCGGGTCCCAGACGCCCGTGTGGCCCAGGAGGAGGTACACACGGTCCGAGGTCCGAATAAGGAAGTCGCCGAAGCCGTCGCCGTTGACATCGCCCGCCGCCGCGACCTGGCGGAGTGTCGCCCCCGTGGGCAGGGTCAGCACCTGCCAGTCGCCGGAGCGCGGGCCGTTGAGGGGGATGGTGCGGCTGAGGCGGGTGGCGCGGCCAAAGACCAGGAAGACGCGGCCGTTGGTGGCGTCGCCGATGAGCAGGTCATAGCGACCGTCGCCATCGACATCGCCGGCCGAGGCGACAATACCGCCGATGGCCGCGCCCGGCGCGCCGACGAACATCAGCGGCGCGTTGGCCAGGCCCTCGGCGTCGGGGAGGATGGGCCAGCCACCGCCGCGGCCATAGACGACGTACACGCCGCCCGCTGCGGGTTGGCTCGGCGTGCTCGACGGGTTGGCCGCCGGCAGGCCGACCGCCAGGTCGCCGCGCCCGTCGCCGTTGGTGTCGCCCAGCCACAGCGGGTTGATGCCGCCGTCATAGTCACGCGGCGAGGGCGGCTGGAGCCAGACGGTCGCCTGGTTCAGCGCGTCGACCGAGCCACTGAGGGCCACCGGGCGGGAGGGCAGCGGGACGCGGCCGGCGTCGTTGGCGCGGCCGTAGACGGTGAACGCCGTCCCGGCCTTGACGTCGAGGGCGACGCCCGTGGTGTCCACGCCGCTCAGGTCGGGGCTGGTCAGGTCGTCGGTCGGCGGCGCGGCATCGACGATGACCGTCTGGGTGACAGGGGCGCTCTCGTTGCCCGCAACGTCGAAGCTGCGCACCTGGACGAGGTGGCTGCCCTGGGCGTCGCCGCTCAACTCCCAGTCGAAGCTCCACGTCGTGCCGTTGAACGTGACCTCGCGCCACGGCTGGCGGTCCAGGCTAATCTGCACCTGGCCGACACCCGACAGGTTGTCACCGGCCCCGCCGCCCAGGGCGACGATGTTAGTCCCGGCGCCGGGGCGGACATAGACCGTCCCGTTGAAGGAGACCCCGCCCGGCGGGTTGATGGTCGCCGTCGGCGGCGTATTGTCCACCGTCACGTTGACCGAGCCACTGCCGACGTTGCCCAGGTAGTCGGTCGCCCGCGCGTTCAGCGTGTAGGCGCCGTCGGCCGGCGCGGACCAGGTCCAGGCCCACGCGGCGGCGCCGGTCGCGGGCTGAGCGCCGCCG
>CAZLBQ010000344.1:0-7000 GCA_964557745.1 uncultured Anaerolineales bacterium | reverse complement strand
TGGCGTAGCAGCGCCTCGGTCATGCCGGGAAACGTATCCCACTCGTCCATGCAATCATAGACAACGCGCCAGCCCCACAGGTCGCGCGCGCCGAGCGCCGCTGGCGTCCACGTCGCCACCTGGACGACGGACACGGCGCAGGAGATGTTAAACGCGTCGCGCAGCGCCTGGAGGCCGTCCCGCGTGGCCTGGACCTGCTCCGGCGACAGCGCGCCGCTGTAGACATCCACCTTGCCCGGCAGCGCCAGCCGCACCTCCCAGACGTTGTCGCGCAGCGGGCGCGCCTCGACGGGCTTGCCGTCACGCGGCGACAGGAACTTCGTCGTGTTGAGGTAGAAGACGCGGTGGCCCTGGGCGGCGAACTGGCTCATGATCTGCTGCGGCCGCTGCCAGCGGAAGTCCCAGTCGATAATCGAGAAGCACACGACGTCATGGTGGGTCGGCCAGGTCGAGGTCACGGCCCCACTGAACGGCGCGACGGCCTGCCGCGCCAGCAACGCCGCCTCCCGCGGTGAGATGGCCTCGTTGGGGTCCCAGATGCGCTTCAACGCCCCTTTGACCGAGCGTGGCAGAAGCCGCCGCAGGACGCGCAGCACCGCGGGGTTATAGCGCAAGTCGATGATCTGGCCCCATAGGCGACGAAAATCGGAGAACTGCCGGTTCGACATGACTCAAGCCTTCCACCACACGACGACGTGAAGTCCTGGTTCACCATCGTCACTCCTGTCGGGTGACCTTCTGGCCCCTCGACCGCTGCCAGGCCTTCACCGCCGTCTTAAACGGGCGCGGGGTCAGGCGAATGAGGACATGCTTGATCTCGGCGCTGAGGGGTTGATTGTAGAGGGAACGGGCGACTTCCTCGAAATGCGTGCGTTCGCGGAGCGCCTGCTCATAGGCCGCGTAAATATCCGACGGCGCGCCTTCAGGACCCGAGGCGTCGACGGACGAAAAAGGCAGGCGGCTGGTCTGTATCTTGTCCTCCACCAGACTCTTGATCAACTCGAGAAACTGGAAGTTGCCGTCAAAGAGCTGACGGATACGGTCGAGCACGTCCGGCACAAAGGCATTATCGGCCGGGTAGAGCAGCGCCATGCGACTTGACGCGAAGAACGGGCTGATCTCACGGCAAGCCGTCAGAACATAGCCGGTTCGCGCGCAGCACTCCAGGGCTTCGCTCAAGAGCGGGCTTTGTCCGATGAGGCCAAATGGCAGGAGGCAGATCAGGGCATCAGGCTGACGAGCGATGAGGGCCGTCAGGCGTTCGCTGGCGTCCGTGACCTGGCCGTCCGGGACGGCCACGACATAGAGGGTCGTTGTCATAGCGCCGAGGCCCGCATCCGGCCGCGCCCATCCGTTGCTTGTCTCCATCACCAGTTCTGACTCGGCAACGGCGACATCGAGGCCTAACTCGGCGGCGACGTGGGGCCAATGCGCCCGCCAGTCCAGGCCCTCGGCGGGCTCGAGCGTCGGGCGTGGGATTTGCAGCCGCCGAATCGGCATGTGGGGCGCGGCCCAGAACGCCGCCGAAGCCCCCAGCGTGGCGTCGGCGGCCAGGTCAATCACCGTAAAAGGGTGAGGGTAGTAAGCGGCTAGCTGCCTCAGCAAGAAGGCGTCCAGCGCCACCATGCTGACACGCGGCCTGGGCTGGGCATTCGTTACCGCGGCCAGGCATTCGAGATAGCGCGCCACAGGCTCGTAGCACGTAAATAGTGTCGGCCACACTCGTTGGCGGTCTTCGACCATTGTTCCACCTCGCGTCTTAGAACAGCGTCCGTCTCACAGGTAGCCAAGATCCGGATGATACCGCTTGTGACGCGTATTCAGCGGCAATTGAGGCCGAATGCCAAACTGATTGAACATGCGGCGGCTGCGTCGCAAGTAGGTATCGATGTTGGGAGCCTGGTCCTTGTACATGGAGAACGGTACATCGTGGTACATCCCAAAGACGAGCGGGACGAAAACGATCAGCTTGCCACTGGTCGCTAGGTGCAGAAAGAACTCCCAGTCTTCTGGCCCCAGGGTTTGGATGAAGCTCCCGCTATCCAGGGCTTGGAGCCGATCGTAGAGAGCAAACGCATCGATATAGTTCTCGCCGAACATCCGATATTGGAAGCTCTCGTTGCTGAGTAGCCTGGGGGCCGTCTTGCCGTCGACACAGATCAGATTGCCGTAGACAACGGCTGCTCCCGTGGCCTGGCTCGCTCGATAGAATTGGAAGGTATTCTCCGGCACAAGCTCGTTGTCGGCGTCCATGAAGATGATGTGCCGATAGCGAGCGTGCAGGAGCGCGTGATGACGGGCGGCGGACAAGCCACCATTCTGGGTCAGGGCCAACACCCGCAGGCCCTCATCGAAGAGAAGCGCCTCGAGCTGGCGCAACAGTACCAGTGACCCGTCGCGTGACGCGTCGTCGATCACCAGCAACTCGCCGAGCACACCCTGCTCACGCAGGTACGCCAGGGCTTGCAGCCCCGACTGGATGGCGCGCGGCAGTACCAGTTCATGATTCCAGTTGGGAACGGCGATGGTAATGCCCGGCGGACAGAGCCGAGTCTCCTCTCGCGGTGCGACAAGGGGTTTCATGGCAGCGCCTCCGCGATGCTCTGGCTCAAGGAGGGGAGCTTCAGGAAGTCGCTACGGAACTGGTGGCGTGTCGCGGCAAAGTCAAGCTCGCGCAGCCGCTGTGTCAGCTCCGCTTCCTCGACCATCAGGTAGGTGAACGGTAAGGCCCGCGTTGTGTCCAGCGGCGCGAGGAGAACTTTCATCGGCACACTACCGGTGAGCAGTGACATGCGGAAGCGCTCACCTTCCATGTAGAAGCCGCTGTGATGGGTACACCAGACCTGGTAGCGAGCGCGGCGCAGCACGGTCTGGAATTGCCGCTCGTTGAGGTGGGGACCATCATCGCTGATGACGGCCACCTGGGGCAGGTACACGAAGCCCTGCGTATCAAATTCCCTGACCAGGTGCAGCGCGACGCGCGCCCGCGCGCCGGTCGCTGCCCCGACAAAGGCCCACGGCAGCACACGCTCATCGTCGGCCAGCGCCATCGTCCGCACCGCCTGCGCTTCACCATCGGTCAGCCCGTTTAGAACGAAGCGATATATCGGCCTGACTTCGGTCGGCAAGGCGTCACACTGGCTGTGGAGACCGGCATCAAGGATAAGGTCGATCTTCGCCTCTTTGCCATACGCCAGGGCATCCCGAAACCACCGCGTCTCGATCGCTTCCATCAAGTAGAGTACCAGGATCTTCGAGCGCTGGCGCAGTTGCGTCAGCCGTTTCATCGCCCGGTCGTACGGCTGATAGGCGGCCACGAGGTCGGTGATGTTCATCAGGAAGCACCAGTCGAACTGCTCGTCGGGAATCGTCTCCATCGTGTGCAGTTGAGTACTGATCCCCAGCCCCTGGAGCGCCTCGACCAGGCGGTGGCCGGCGCGATTGTAGAAATACGTGATGGAGCCGGAAATGACGACCAGGGCCTTCATGCCAGCCTCGCGTGGGGATCGAACCACATGTGCAGCAGGGCCGAGTGCAAGAAGCCAAGCTCCTCCAGATCCACCGCTTGCGTCGCGGGGCGGTGACGTCGGTCGTGGCAGGCGGCCTCATATACACCTTGCACCTGCTCCGCATGTTCGGCCACGGACGTCACCGGCGTCCGCCACGCGCCACGCCGCAGTCGGCGGCGTAGGGTCTCGTCGTCCGCCAGGCGGCGCAGAATGACGGCCAATTCAGCCGGTCGGGTATGGTCGAAGGTGAAGCCGTTCTCGCCTTCGACCACGGCTTCGGGTAGCCCGCCCAGGCGAGTCGTAATCACGGGGATGCCCTGAGTGAGCGCCTCCCGCACGGCGATCCCAAACGTCTCCGGCACCAGGGAAGGTTGGACGACGCAGTCGACGCCTGACAGGAGGAGGGGAAGGTCGTCCGGCTCATAGCCGCCACAGAGCTGCATGCGGAGGCCCGGAATGGTGGCCGCCATCTGGCGCAAGGTCTCGGTATACTCTGGAATGCCAGCGACACCCAGGACACGGAGGTCAACGGCGGGTAAGCCCGCCAGTCGGAGACCCTCCAGCAGAAGATGAGGCCCCTTGAGCGGCTGGACCGAGCCGAGATAGGCAAGTGTTAGCCGCTGATTGGCGTGACTATGCGACACTTCAGTCCTCGTCTTGGGCGTGATGGATACGCCATTCGGAATGACATGGATGCGCTCACGAGCGGCGCCGTAGTGTTCAAAGAAGGCTTGCACGTACGATGATGGCACAATGATGCGCTCGGCGCAGCCGAGGATACGGCGGAAGTACAACTGACGTAATCCCCAGCGCATGGATGCGTGTTGGGCTTCGTGGGCAAAGCACGTTCGCGCACACTCTCGGCCGCCGTCGGGACCTGCGCACAACTCACCCGAACGTTTGCGGAGGTTGATCAACGGGCAGGCGACATAGAAGTCCTGGAGTGACATGACGACGGCGGCCCCGTGCCGATGGGCCAATTCGACAAAGCGAGGTGACAGATCCATCAGATGCAGGAAGTGGACGACGTCGGGCGCGACTTCCAGCAGCACCTGTTGAAACAGCGCCTCGAGCGGCTGGTGATCGAGCAAGAACTGGTCGCGGGGCGACATCGGGGCCACAAACCGATGGATCACGATGCCGTCGGGCAGTGTCTCTGTCTGCCGCCGCACCGGGTCACTGGGTTGTGCGCGACGCGAGACCACCGCTACCCTGTGGCCAAGCCGCGTCAGGTCCATCGCCAGCGCCTGCGTGATTCGCTCGACGCCGGTGAGGCCATCGGGTGGGAAACGGTGGACGACCAGCAGGACGCGCACCTCAGGCCTCCCCCAGCGGCGGCGCTGCGCCGACCTCGCCTTTGATACGGTGCGTGAGCGACAGCAAGGTCAGGACGTCGCGGGGGAGTTGCTCATAGTTGATGCCGAGCCATTGACCGACGCACGCCGCCGCGCGTCGTAACACCGCGTCGATTTGAAGGTCCTCCAACTCGACAACGCTCAGGTCGGCCGAGGTGGCCAGATAACGCCAATCGTCGCGCACGAAGCCATAGATGAGCGGGACGACCTGGGCAGCGGCCAGCTCGCGCCCGACGATGGCCTGGGTCGCCATGCCATCGTCAAAGTTGCGTTGCACGATCTCCGCGTGTGAGTAGGCGTGGGAATGATAGACGACGGAGGCGGGTTCGTGCTGAATCTTGAAGCCCGCTTCCAGCGCCTCCTTCGCCCATAGAATATCCTCGCCGAGCGTCGTCATGGCGCGGAACGGAAGCTGCGCGAATAGCCAGGCCGGTACCGCCAGGCTCAGGCTATGGCAGTTGATAAACAGTCGGAGTTGATCGGGGTCCAGGCTATGATAATCGTCCCAATCCTGAATCCAACGCACACTCCGCTCGGGTGACGCGCTCGCGTCACTCATCCCATCGCGATACGTCAGGCGGTCCGCCGTGGCGTGGGGTAAGACGCGGCTGCAGACGCCGGCCACCAGGCGATCGGCCAGCAGCGGGGCCACCAAGGGGGCCAGCCAACGCGGGTCGGCCGGTAAGACGTCCTGATTCATGAAGACCAGGATGTCACCCCGCGCGTGCTGAGCAGCGAGATTACGCGTCAGGCCGTGATTGAAGGCCTGGGGCGGAATGCGGAGCACAGTCGCGCCGAACTCCTGAAGCACGGCCACACTCTCGTCGGTGGACCCCGAATCGACGGCCACCAGTTCGAGGCTGCCCTCGGCTTGTTGCGCCAACACGCGCGGCAACACCTCCCGCAGCTGACCGGCTCCGTTCTTGACAGGGATCACAATGGAAATGAGCCGGGCGGCCGGGCGGGAGGTCAAGGGATGCGTCGTCCCCCGGCTAATGATCTCCGGTTGGACAGCCCCACCATTGGTCGTCGCCCCGGAGTGCCCGTCCCGCGCGAGGCTGGCCGGCAGTCGGGCCGGCTTGAGCGCGGCGTCTGTCGCGGCCGACAGGCGCTCGGCAAGTTCGCGGACCCGCACGCGGAGACGGTCGTTCTCGCGCAAGAGCAGGTCCATCTGCCGCGCCCGAGCAGCGAGCATTGTCTCGATGGGCACATGACGCGCGTCGACTTCGCTCACCGCCAACTGCGGATCAACCCACAGGCGGAGCGGGTATGCAGACTCGTAGTCAGGACACAGCAGCCCATCCTCGACATAGTAGTCCAGGTCGTTGGGCCGCACCTGCGTCTGCCAGCGAGCCAGGAACACCTGCGCGGCCGGATCACTCGCCTGACGGGGTGGCGCGGCGGCGGCATCGCCTAGGAAGTGGAGGACACTGCGGTGGCAATAGTGGACCCCATCGCCGCGCTGAGCAGCGCGCAAACACAGATCGACGGCGGCCCATTCGGCTGGCAGCACTCCATCAAGCCCGCCGAGGGCTGCATAGGCTGCGCGCCGCACCGCCATCCCAGGCAGGGCCACCCCCGGCACGGGGCGCGAGCGGGTAATGGCGGGATGCTCCATAGGGAAGCCGCGATAGAGAGGCCAGGGTAGATGGTCCTGGCCGATCACGATGCCAGCATGATGAACGGCGCCATCCGCCCGCAGCAGCCGGCTGCCGACGATAGCCACCTCAGAGAACTGAGCTAGATACTCGACCAGCGCGTCGAGCCAGCCTGGTACGGGCAGGCTGGCGTTCGTGACAAAGACCACTATTTCACCGCTTGCCGCCGCTGCGCCCGCGTTGCACGCGGCTACCAGGCCTTGCCGGGCGGTGTGGGTGATGACGCGTATTCCCTGGCCATAGGCCGCCAGCAGGTGCGCTGTGTGGTCTATGGAAGCATCGTCAACAACCACAACCTCCTGCTCCACTGACTGCGCGGGATAGTGCAGCAGGCGGCTCAGGCAGTGCTGGGTCAGGGTAGCATGGTCATGGACGGGCATGACGATAGAGCAAAGCATGGCTATCTTCTGAATCTACCCAGGACCTGGCTCCAGCGCCACGACCGCGAGCCGTCCCGCCCGCCCGCGACCCCGCCGGA
>CAZLBQ010000343.1:0-7036 GCA_964557745.1 uncultured Anaerolineales bacterium | reverse complement strand
CGGTGCCGAGGCAGGCCATGGTTGCCTGCCCATCGATGGCCAGGCCGGCGCGGCGGTAGCGGTTCTTCACCTTGTCCACACTCACCTGGACATAGGCTACCCAGCGCCCATCGGGGCTAAGCTGCGGGTCCTCCAACCACCCCAGCCGATAAATGTCCTCCGGCGCCACCGGCGTCTTTTGCTCTCTCATGACCTTGTTTCCTTAAGCATCAAGAGAAAAACGCGGATACACAGGATACCCAGGATACACACGGATCAGGAGTATATATACATTTCGACCCCCGTATATCCCATTTTCCTGCGTTAATCCGCGTTCATTCCACTTTTTCATGTCCATCCATGTTTAAGTCCTGGCGGGCCTTCCAATGCGCTTTGCGGTAATTTGCAAAGACCTTGCGCTTGAAGTCGGGCTTCGGTCCAAATTTCAGGAGCAACCCAACTTCGATATCCGTCGCCCGCAAGTAATTGATGAGTTGAGCGTCATGCTCACGCCCCAGGTTCTCAACCGTCTTCAGTTCGAGAATCACACACCCATTGACCACTACATCGGCGTAGTAGTCGCCAACTGGCTGGCCCTCGTAGTAAACCCGGATCGGGACCTGCTCCTCGATATGCAGCCCTCGCTGGCGCAACTCGTATGCCAGCGACTTCTGGTACACCGCCTCAAGAAAGCCATAGCCCAGCGTATTGTAGACCTTGTAAAACGCCTCGATAATGACCCCCGTTAGCTCGTTGTGGAGCATTTCCCCCCTCCCTGGCGGATAGAACGCGGATACACGCGGAAACACAGGATATACGCGCATAGGGCATACAATTGTTAACCGGCTCAGTGTTCATCCTCTGTTGCCGCGTATATCCATCTGCAAATCTTGGCGCTCAACTCCTGGTCCGTCGCGTGTCCGTCTGGCCCTCGTCCACGATGAGGGTGGCCGGATCGAGGACAACGCCGTAGTCGGCGGCGGCGCGCTCGACCGACACCAGGCCGTTGCGCACGTCCTCCAGCACTAGCTCCACCGGGCGCTCGAAGGGATGACCCACCCCGCCGCCGCCCGCCAACTCCGTCGTGCCCACCGTCTCGTCGTCGGTCAGGGCGCGGCCCTCGCTCTGGGTC
This sequence comes from uncultured Anaerolineales bacterium, assembly GCA_964557745.1. GTDB lineage: Bacteria > Chloroflexota > Anaerolineae > Epilineales > JAHCIE01 > JAHCIE01. Next base: position 5,925 of record CAZLBQ010000343.1, on the reverse strand, counting down.
AGGAACTCCTCGCGCGTCAACTCCCGCCCGTTGACGAGAATCCGCGACGGCGTGGCCGGGCCACCACCCAGCAGGCCGAAGGGCGGCACGCGCATGCGGTGGGCCATGAAGTTCGACACGACGGGTAGCTCCCAGCCCGGCAGCCGCGAGCACGACACCCGCAGCCCGCTGCCGCCGCGCTGCTTGCCGGCGCCGCCCGAGTCGGTGATGAACTCCTTCTCGCGCACCAGCAGCGGCGTCGCCACCTCGAACATCTCAATCGGGACGTTGGAGGCGCTACTGGGGAAGATGAGCGCCCCCGCCCCGTCACTCGTCAGCCCCGCGCCCATGCCGCCGCCGCTGAAGAAGTGGGCGAAGTACGAGCGGCCGTCGGGCATCTTGCCATAGCCGGTGATACTGCCCAGCAGGCCGTTGGGGGCCATGACGCGATTGGGCAGGACCGACGCCAGCGCGCCCGCGATGGCCGAGTGGATGTACCAGCCGGACCGCGTGCGGGTGCGCACCGAGGCCGGGAAGGTGCAGTTGAGAACGCTGCCCGGCGGGGCCTGGACGTGAACCGGCTTGTAGCAACCTTCGTTTTCGGGCGCTTCGGGCAGCAGCAAGTATTTGATGGCATAATACGTCTGCCCGCGCGTGTAGACCTCGGTGCAGTTGATACCGCCCATCGGCTGCTGCGGCGACGACCCACTGTAATCGACCGTGACCTCGCGGCCGTCGAAGATGACCGTCGCCTTCAGGTGGCAGACGTTGATCTCGTCGAAGTCGACCTCGTAGCTGTACTCGCCGGGCGGGATGGCTTCGATAGAGCGCCGCATCGCCGCCTCGGTGCGGCCCTGGATTTCCTGCGACAGCTCGTCCAGGCTGTCCAGCCCATACTCGTCCAGCAGCGCCAGCACCTTGCGCGCCCCGGCGTCGTTGGCCGCCGCCTCGGCGTAGATGTCGCCGATAATCATGTCGGGCACGCGCACGTTCCAACGTACAAACTCCAGCACCAGGTCGTTGACCTCACCCTCGCGGAAGAGGTAGGTCATGGGGATAATGAGGCCCTCTTCGTACGACTCGCGGGCCAGGTTGTCGTTGAGCACGCCGCCAATGTCGGTGACGTTGGCGATGCTGGCCGTGAAGCCGATGACGCGGCCCGCGCGGAAGAAGGGCGTGACGACGGCGATGTCGAGGCTGTGGCCGGCGCTCAACCAGGGGTCGTTGGTGATGAACACGTCGCCCGGCCGCATGTTGTCGAGGCCGATCTTCTGGATAAACGCCTCGGTGACGGTCGGCAGGGTGCGGTTGAAGACGGGCATGCTGCGCGTGGCGTGGGCCAGCGAGCGCCCGCGCCCGTCCATGATCTCGCAGCCAAAGTCGTTGGCCGCCCCGACCACCGTCGAGAACGACGTCCGCACCAGGATGGCCGCCATCTCGTCGGCGGTGGTGATGAGGCGGTTCCAGAGAATCTCAAGTGTTAAGGGGTCGAAGGTTCGCAGCATAGAGACCTCGATTACAGATTGACGACCAGGTTCATCGCGCCGTCCAGTTCCGCCGTCATGCCCGCCCGCACCACCGTCGTCGACTCGCGCTCCTCGATGATGGCGGGGCCTTCGATGCGCATGCCGGGGCGCAGGGCATAACGGTCGTAGACGGCGGTGCGCAGATACTGGTGCATGTCGCCCGCGTACACCTGGCGGTAGCCCTTGCGCGCCGCCTGGGGGTCCGCCTCGCCGGCTTCGGCCTCAGGCAGGCGCAATAGGGGACGCGGGCCGCGCGCCGTGAGCCGCCAACTGAGGAACTCAATCGGGATGCCACGGGGCAGATGGCCGTACAGGACGACGTACTTCTCGCGGAACTGGTCCAGGAGCGGCGCGGCGTTGCCGTCCTGCAAGAGCGTCGGCGGCAGGGGGATGTTGATCTCGTGCAACTGGCCCGCGAAGCGCCCGTCCACGCTGCGCTCGAACTCGACGCGGTCGGCGGGCACACCGGCCTCGGCCAGCGCCGCGACGGCCTGCGCCTCCATCGCCTGGTACAGCGCAGCGATCTCGCTCCAGTCCAGGCCGTCCACGAGCACCGGGTAGGAGCGCGCCAGTTCCAGCGCATTGGGCGCGACGAGCAGGCCGACCGCCGAGGCCACGCCCGCTGCGGGTGGGCAGATGACCTGCTGGATACCCAGCGCCTTGGCGACACCCGTGGCGTGGACCGGCCCGCCCCCGCCATAGGCCAGCAGCGCGTAGCGGCGCGGGTCCTGCGCCTTCTCGATGACGTGAATCTTGACCGCCCCGGCCATGTTCTCGTTCACGATCTGGTGGATAGCCCAGGCGGTCTCGACGGCGCTCATGCCCATCTTCGCCCCCAGGCCGCCCAGGGCGCGCTCGGCGGCCTCGCGGTCCAGGCGCATTGCCCCACCCAGGAAGTAGTCAGGGTTCAGGTAGCCCAGCAGGACATCGGCGTCGGTGACTGTCGGCTCCGCGCCGCCGCGCCCGTAGCAGGCCGGGCCGGGGTCGGCGCCCGCGCTGCGCGGCCCGACGCGCATCAGGCCAAGGGTATCGACCCAGGCGATGCTGCCGCCACCCGCGCCAATCTCCAGCATCTCGATGGTCGGAATCTGGAGCGGGATGCCGCTGCCCTTCTTGAAGCGCGCCACGCGGGCCACCTCAGTATGCGGTGCGATGCCGGGTCGCCCGTCCTGAATCAGGCATACCTTGGCCGTCGTCCCGCCCATGTCAAAGGAGATGAGGTCGCTGCGCCCGCTGCGCTCGCCAAAGTAGGCGGCGGCCATCGCCCCCGCGGCTGGCCCCGACTCCACGAGTTGGACCGGCACGGTCGACGCCGTGTGTACCGAGGCCGTACCGCCCGACGACAGCATGGGGTAGAACGCGCCGCGGAACCCGATGTCGCTCAGGCCGGCCTGAATCTGGTTCAGGTAGTCGCGCAGCAGGGGCTGGACGAAGGCATTGGCGACCGTCGTCGAGGTGCGCTCGTACTCGCGGATCTCCGGCGCGACGTCCGACGACAGCGAGACGGGAATCTCCGGCCAGGCGGCGCGAATGATGTCCCGCACGGTGCGCTCGTTGGCCGGGTTGCGGAAGGCGTGCAGGAAGCACACGGCAATCGCCTCGACCCCCTCGCGGCGGAAGTCGTCCAGGATAGCCTGGACTGCGGCGGCGGCGGGGGTCTGGAGGATGCGCCCGTCGCGGTCGGTGCGCTCGGCCACGCCGCGCCGCAGCCGGCGCGCCACAAGTGGGTCCGGGTACTTGAGGAACAGGTCGTAGATGTCGTACCTCTGCTCGGTCCGAATCTCCAGGATGTCGCGGAAGCCCTGGGTGGTGAGCAGGCCGACGCGCGCGCCTTTGCGCTCAATGAGGGCGTTGGCGACCAGGGTCGTGCCGTGGGCGACGTGGCTCACCTGCGCGCCGCCGATACCGTCGCGCGTCAGGAAGGCCCGCATGCCTTCCAGCGAGCCGACGGCGGGCTGGGCCGGCGTCGTCAGCGATTTGTAAATGCGGAGTTCGCCCGTCGCGGCATCGAGCATGGCGAAGTCGGTGAACGTCCCGCCGATGTCGAAGCCGAGGCGGAATTGGGAGGAAGGGGTCGTTGACACGCTGCTAGTCTCCATGTACAATACGGACGGGGGAACTGTATGCCGCTCCACCTCTACCGCAACATCCGCGAGTCAGGCTCAGTCCCACCCGACTGGGAACCGGTGATGAATGGGATCGTCAAGTATCCCGTTCGCAATCCTGAGGTCTATCGCTATCTGCGCGAGCTTCTGCATGGCTCCTGGCGCAAGGTCATCTGGTTGGGTAACATTGGGGAAGTCCATTACTTTGAGCATGCATCAGGACGAGTGGCAGGCGTCAAGTTCTACTTGTATGAGGAATAGCATGAAGAACTCCGTGAAGTTCCAGACTCTTCTAACACCCATTGGCCCTGATGCGTCGCGCCAGATGGCGGTTTTTGCCCTGCTCAACCTGGGTGTGATTGAGTCGATCCTGAGCGGGCGGCTCACGGCCAGCGAAGCCGTCGAACTCGTCTACCACGCCGAGAACTGCCTCTTTATCCACGAGCGCTTCGGCGCGACGGCCGCCGACGAGATTATGAGTCGGGGCGTGCAACTCCCGGATCTGCTGGACATCCTCCCCCTCGAAGCCGCCCAGCGTGAATTATACCGCGAACTCGACGCCATGCGCTCGCTGTGCCTCACGCTGCTGGAACACGAGGCGCTGGCGGCCTGACACAGCCTGCACGTTACGCTTACTTCCTCAGTTTTGGATCCAGCCAATCCCTCAGTCCGTCCCCTAGCCAGGTGAAGCCGAGCACTGCCAGGAAGATCGCCAGGCCCGGCGCCATCGGATACCACCACTGGTCGATGAGATAGGCGCGGCCCGTCGCTACCATGCGCCCCCACTCTGGCGTGGGCTCCTGCGCGCCTAGACCAATGAACCCCAGGCTGGCCGTGTACAGAATGGCATAGCCCGCGTCGGTGGTGATGCGCACCAGCAGCGGCGACAGCGTGTTGGGCAGCAGATGGCGGAAGATGATGCGGGCCTCGGACGCGCCGCTGGCCCGCGCCGCCTCCACGAACGCCTCGTGCTTGAGCGACAGAATCTGGCCGCGAATGAGGCGCGCGTACGTCGGCCACCAGACGATGGAGACGGCGATGATGGCCGACCGCAGGTCCGCCCCCAGGGCCGCCGCCAGCGCCATCGCCAGCAGCAGGTCGGGGAAGGCCATGAACACGTCGGCGACGCGCATGACCGCCTCATCCCAGCGGCCGCCGCGATACCCCCCCAACGCTCCCAGCGTCACGCCCAGCGCCACAGCAATCGACAGCACCGTCCCGACCACGAGCAGCGAGATGCGCGCGCCATACAGGATACGAGCCAGGATGTCGCGGCCAAACTCGTCGGTTCCGAAGGGGTGCTCCGGACCGGGCGGGCGGAGCCGCTGCGTCAGGCTCAGCTTGACCGGGTCGTAGGGAGTCAGGAGAGGCGCGAACACGGCGATGAGCGCGAGCGCGATGAGGATGAGTGCGCCGATAAAGGCGAGCTCATTACCGCGCACCCGCAGCCGCCAGCGACGCCGGCGGCGGGGAGGGGCCGCCAGCCGGCCGGCGGTTTGTTCGGGGAGAGTGGTCGTCGTCACAGCCAGGCTCAATACTGGACGCGCGGGTCAAACACCAGGTAGAGCAAGTCCACCAGGAGGTTGACCAGCACGAAGATGATGGACGAGAGCAAGGTGACGCCCATGACGGCCGGGAAGTCGACGCTCGTGATGGAGGACACGGCGTAGCGGCCAATCCCCGGCCACTGGAAGATGGCCTCCACGAGGACCGAGCCGCCCAGCAGGAAGCCGACCTGGGTGCCCAGGGTCGTCAGGATAGGCAAGCTGGCGTTGCGCAAGGCGTGGCGATAGAGGACGACGCGGTCCCGCAGCCCCTTTGCCCGCGCCGTGCGGATGTAGTCGGCGCCCAGCACGTCGAGCAGGCTCGACCGCGTCATGCGGGATACGACGGCGACGCGCGCCAGCGCCAGGGCCAGCACCGGCAGGACCAGGTGGCGCAGGCCGTCGACGAGCGCCTCCCAGTTCCCGCGCAACAAGGCATCCACCGTCACCAGACCGGTAATGGGTTCCAGCGTGATGGCCGAATCCAGCCGCTCACCCGCCGGCAGCCAGCCCAGCTTGAGGTAGAAGATGAGCTGTAGCAGCAGGGCGAAGACAAAGACCGGCATGGCGACCCAGACGGTCGCCAGAAAGCGCGTCAATAGGTCAATCAGGCCGCCCCGCCGCGTGGCCGATAGGATGCCCAGCGGCAGAGCGATGACGACAATGGTCAGCAAGGCATAGAGCGTCAGTTCGAGGGTGGCCGGGAAGTAGTCGCGCAAGTCCTCCAGCACGGGGCGCTTGGTGATGATGGACGTGCCCAGGTCGCCTCGG
>CAZLBQ010000342.1:0-7049 GCA_964557745.1 uncultured Anaerolineales bacterium | reverse complement strand
GCCGCCTGGCGGGGGCGCTGGCGGACTTCGAGGCGCTGCTGGCGGCGATGCCCCCGGACACCACGGTCCTGTTTCAGCGCGGCTTCACGCGCCAGATGCAGCAGGACTGGGACGGGGCGCGGGCCGACTCCGCCCAGGCCATCGCCGTGCAGCCCGGCCACGCCGGGGCCTGGCTGGAACGGGCGCGGGTCCGCGTCCAGCAGGGCGACCTGGGCGGGGCGCTGGGCGACGCCGACGAGGCGGTGCGGCTGGCCCCCCAGTACGCCTGGTTCAGCTACATCCGCGCCGGGCTGCGGTGGCGGGCGAACGACCCGGCGGGCGCGGAGGCCGACTACGCGCGGGCGCTGGAACTGGACGCGTCGCTGCTGCCCGCTTACCTGGAGCGGGGGAACCTGCGCTACGAGGTCGGCAACCTGGCCGGGGCGCGCGCCGACTACGAGGCCATCCTGCGCGAGGAGCCTGAGCACCCTGACGCCGTCTACAACCTGGCGTGCGTTGCCCTCCGCGAGGGCGACGTGGAGACGGCGCTCGACGGACTGGCGCGGGCGGTCGCCCTGGCCCCCACGTTCATCGAGACGGCCCGGCAGGACCCCGACTGGGAACCGCTGCGCGACGACCCGCGCTGGCAGGCCATCGTGGGGAAGGATGAAGGATCGGAATAGACAGGATTAACAAGATTTACAGGATGCTAAGAAGGATACCGCTCAACTTGCCCTTCTTCCATTCTGTAAATTATGTTAATTCTGTCTATTCATCTTCGGCTGCCACGCGAACCGGCTGGCCGGTCTTGAGCGACTCGATGACGGCGAGTTGGGCCAGGGTGACGGGCAGGGTGCGGCGCGGCGAGGTGTCCGGCTCCTGGCCCGTCTGGACGCAGGTCAGGAAGTGGCGCACCGAGTCGGTGAAGGCGCCGGTAATCTTGCCGTCGACGACGTCGGCGGTGTGCGGGCCGGTGAACTCGACGGTCTGGCCGCCGCGCCCGTTATATAGCTCCGCCGTCCGCGTGCGGTTGTTATAGAAGATCGCCCCCGCCGAGCCAATCAATTGCAGATAGCCATCGGCCACCTTCGGGTAGGTCGTCGGGTGGACCCACGACGAGTGGAAGCTCGTGCTCGCGCCGCCCTCGAAGCGGATGAGGGCGTTGAGGCCGTCGTGGACAGGGACGCCCCGCGCATCGAGGGTGCCGCGCGCCTCGTGGGCCACGACCTCGACCGGGCGCGCGCCCAGGTACCACGTGACCAGGTCCAGGTCGTGGCTGGTCATGAAGAAGATGGGCGAGGTCTCCGCCGCCCAACTCAGCATCCCCGTTGGAACATAAACGGTATCGAACTTGACCGAGACGGCCATCTGGAGCCGCCCAATCGCGCCGGCGTCCACCTGCTGCTTGAGCCAGGCGTGGTCGGCGACGTAGCGCTGGCTGTAGTTGACCATGGTGACGACGGGCGTCGCGGCGTCGAGGTCGGCGATGGCGCGCGTGTCCTCGGCGGTCGTCGCCAGGGGCTTCTCCAGAAAGACGTGCTTGCCCGCCCGCAGGGCCGTCGTGACGGGGGCGCGGTGGAGGTGGTCGGGGGTAGCGATGGCGACGGCGTCGATGTCGATGGCCGCCAGGGCGGCGTCGAGGCTGGGGAAGGGCTGCGCGCCGACTTGCTCGGCGACGGCCGCGGCGCGGGCCGCGTTGACATCGACGACGGCGACGGTGGCGGCGTCGGGCTGCTCGTGGAAGACGCGGGCGTGGCGGGTACCGAGCAGGCCGGCCCCGACGACGGCGACGCGGAGGGGTGTCGTGGTCATGGGTGTAGCTCCTAGAGTGATGGTGAAAGGGCGCCCGCTCATTATACGCCGCCCACGCGGCCTTGCCCACTATGAGCAATGACACCTTCTGTCTGTAATCTATTTAACTGTTCGGCGTTCGTTCTTGGGTTAAGATGGAGTATGCGATCCATGTAAGACTCATAACAGAGACAAGGAAGGAATGATGATGAAAGTACGATTACTCCCCAAGCTCCTCGCTGTTCTCGCCCTCCTGGCCCTGACCCTCGTCGGCGCGAGCCAGGCCACCCGCACCGCCGAAGCCGCGCCGCCCTGTCCCCCGTGTACCATCGACCCGCCGGACCGTCCCGACCTGAGAGTGGGCGCACGGAGCGCCGAACCCAATGGGGGCCAGTGGGCGGTATCTTTCACGGCGACGAATGGGGGGACGAAGGGGGCCGGATCGTTCCAGGCGGTGGTCAAGGACGGCGCGGCGACCGTCTACTCCGTCCAGGTGGGCGCACTCGCCACCGGTCAGAGCCGGACGTACAGCTTCGCCTACCCCAAGACGGGGTGCAGTGTGACCTTGCAGGTCGTGCTCGACCCGACCCACGCCGTGACCGAGAGCAACGAGTCGAACAACGGGGCGACCATCAGCCGGGATACGTGCCCGCCGCCGCCTGGCCCGGCGGAGGATACGGCCATCTGGCGCGCCCAGGTGCGGATGGTGGTCGGCGATGTGGACGACGCCGGCACGGACGACGGCGTCAAGGTCGAGCTGAACGACAACCATCACACCTGGCTGGACTACGGGCGCGACGACTTCCAGCGCAACAGCGACTTCACCTACGACCTGGTGCTGTCCAACGTCGGCAAGCTCGACGACATTAAGTACCTGAGGATTAGCAAGACCGGCAGCGACGGGTTGTGCTTGAAGTCGTTCGACCTGCTCATCAACGGCAAGAAGATCTTCAGCCAGAACCTGGCGGTGGGCCGCACGCCGTGCCGCTGGATTGACGGCGACGATGGTCACCAGCCCACGTTCAGCGTGAGCCGCGCGGCGCTTCGGGCGCACCCGCTGTGGCAGACGTACACCCAGCCCTTCCCGCCCCTCGTCATCCCCCGCGCGGAGCTAGAGAGCCGCATCGAGAGCATCGTCGGGGACCGCCTGCACGGCACGAAGCTCTACTGGGGCGAGATCTCGGGCCGCGCCGTCGAGGTGACGCGCAAGGATGACCATACGGTGCATGTCGACCTGGACCTGGCCTATGACCTGGATAACTGGTTCGACCCAGAGGTGGATGTGGACCTGGACATGGGACTGGCGTGCGCCAATGGCAAGATCGCGCTGACGGCGAGTAACGTCACGGTCCATGTCGATGCTAACTGGGTGACGGACGTGCTGAGCCTGGGCCTGGTCAACATCGCCGAGCACTACATCGACGGCCGCATCCAGGACGCCCTCCAGACCTTCACGTACAAGACCGAGGTGGGCGTGCCCTTCTGCCCGACGATTAGCGTCCAACCCAACGGCGACGTCGTGTTCGGGCTGCCGTAAGACGACTGGGTAGACGAAGCGGACAGACGGCGGGACTGCAACGGCGGTCCCGCCGTCGCCGCGCCTACCCTCCTCCAGGCGTCTCCGGTGATTTGTCGCTGCGGGGCTTCACGGTACAATTACCCTCTGAATACCGAACCGACGAGCCACTAGAAATCTTCCCAACCATGTCCCATCCCATTGCCGTCCAGATTGCCCGCGAGCTTGACCTGCGCGCCGACCAGATCGCGCGCGCCATCGAGCTGTTCGACGACGACAACACCGTGCCCTTCATCGCCCGCTACCGCAAGGAGGTGACGGGCGGACTGGACGAGGAGCAGCTGCGCCAGATCGAGAAGCGGCGGCTCTACCTGCGCCAACTCGCCGAGCGCAAGGAGCAGGTGCTGGCCTCGATCCAGGAGCAGGGCAAGCTCAGCGACGAGTTGCGCGCCCAGATCGAGGCCGCCGAGACCCTGCAGACCGTCGAGGACCTGTACCTGCCGTACAAGCCCAAGCGCCGCACGCGGGCGATGATGGCGCGTGAGAAGGGCCTGCAGCCGCTGGCCGACGAACTGCTGGCCGCCGTCAAGGGGCAGGTCGGGGCAGTCAACCTGGAGGAGCTGGCGGCGCGGTTTGTCGGCGAGGGGGTGGCGAGTATCGAGGTTGCCCTGCAGGGGGCGCGCGACATCATTGCCGAGCAGGTGGCGGAGGACGCGACGGCGCGCGCCGAGACGCGCGAGTTGACGGCCAAGACGGGCTTCCTGACCGTGACCGCTGCCGACAAGACCCTCGACCCGACGCAGAAGTACGAACTCTACTACACCTACAGTGAGGCGCTGGACGCGGTCCCGCCCCACCGCTGGCTGGCCATCAACCGGGGCGAGCGCGAGGGCGTGCTGCGCGTCCACGTCGACGCGCCGACCGACCGCATCCTGCCCCTGCTCGAAGCGCGGGCCGGCTTGAGCCGCCAGACCAGCGTCAGGCAGCCGGCGGTCGCCGCGCAGGTCCACGAGGCCGTGCAGGACGGCTACAAGCGGCTGCTGGCGCCGTCCATCGAGCGCGAGGTGCGGGGCGAGCGCAGCGAGACGGCGGACAACCACGCCGTCCAGATCTTCGCCGCCAACTTGCGGGCGCTCCTCCTCCAGCCGCCGCTGTCGGGCCGCGTCGTCATGGGCATCGACCCGGGCATCCGCACCGGCTGCAAGGTGGCCGTCGTGGACGCTACGAGCAAGGTCCTGGTAACGACGACCGTCTACCCCTTCGAGCCGCGCAACGACCGACGCGGGACGAAGGAGACACTGGGCAAGCTGGTCGAGAAGCTGGGCGTATCCATCATCGCCATCGGCAACGGCACGGCGTCGCGGGAGACCGAGGCGCTGGTGGCGGAGGTGATTCAGGAGGCTGCGGAGCAGGGGAGCAGGCGGCAGGCGGCAGGCGGCAAGCAGGAGGCGGAAGGCGGAAGGCAGAAGGCGGAAGGCGGCCAGCAGCAGGCGGCAGGCGGCAAGCAGGAGGCGGAAGGCGGCCAGCGGCCAGCAGCAGGCAGCAGGCAGCAGGCGGGGCCGGGGGTGATGTATGCCATCGTGAACGAGGCAGGGGCGTCGGTGTACTCGGCGTCGCCGCTGGCCCGCCAGGAGATGCCCGACCTGGACGTGTCGATGCGCGGCGCGGTGTCCATCGCCCGCCGCCTGCAAGACCCGCTGGCGGAACTGGTCAAGATCGACCCCAAGAGCATCGGCGTCGGCCTCTACCAGCACGATGTGGACCAGCGCGAGCTGGCGGCGACGCTGGACGCCGTGGTCGAGTCGGCGGTGAACCGCGTCGGCGTGGACCTCAACACGGCGTCACCGGCCCTGCTCAAGTATGTGTCGGGGCTGACGGCCAAGCAGGCCGAGGCCATCGTCGCCCACCGCGACAGCCAGGGGCCGTTCAAGGCGCGTCAGGAGGTGCTCAAGGTCAAGGGTGTGGGGCCGAAGGCGTTCCAGCAGGCGGCGGGCTTCCTCAAGCTACCCGACGGCCAGAACCCGCTGGAGAACACGCCCATCCACCCCGAGTCCTACCCCGCCGTCGAGCGGCTGTTCAGTCTGATGGCGGTGACGGGGCGGGAGAAAGACCTGCCCCAGCGCGTGCGCGCCTTCCGCCAGAAGACGGAGCGCGAGGCGGGCGGGCTGGCGGCGCTGGCGGCGCTGGTCGAGGTCGGCGAGCCGACGCTGGTCGATATCCTGGACAGCCTGGAGCGGCCGGGGCGCGACCCGCGCGAGGACGCGCCGCCCGTCATCCTGCGTCAGGACGTGCTGTCCCTGGACGACCTGCAAGAGGGCATGGTGCTGCAAGGCACGGTGCGCAATGTCGTGGACTTCGGGGCGTTCGTAGACATCGGCATCAAGAACGACGGCCTGGTCCACATCTCGGAGTTGGCCGACCGCTTTGTGCGCAACCCGCTGGACGTCGTTCAGGTAGGCGACATCGTCCAGGTGCGGGTGCTTAAGGTGGACAAGCAGAAGGGGCGGGTCGGGTTGAGTATGAAGGGACTGAAGGGCTAGATGATGAAGGCGTTCTTCACCTGGATGGGGGAGTCGGGGCGGCGGACGGTTATAGGGCTGCTCGTGTGTGTCCTGGTCGCGTGTATCGGCCTGAACATGATGTTCAGCGCCTTCAGCGGCCCGGCGACGACTGGCGCTGGCGCGCCCGGCACGACGTCGGACACGCGCCCGGCCCCCTCGCGCGGCGGCCCGATTATCGTCTTCCCCGGCGGGTCTGGCGGCGGGTCGTCATCCGCGCCGGCGCCGAGCCAGCCCAGTGTCCCCAACACGCGGCCCGCGCCCAGCCAGGGGTCAGGCAAGAGCGACGCGGGGTCGTGGGGCAGCAGTTCCAGCCCCAGCCGCAGCGACTCCGGGTCGTGGGGCAGTAGTTCCAAGCCCAGCCAGGCTTCGCCCAGCAAGCCGTCAGGGAGTTCGGACTCCGGCTCGTGGGGCAGCAGCTCGAAGCCGAGCCAGGCGTCGCCCAGCAAGTCGTCGGGGCGCTCGGACTCAGGGTCGTGGGGGTCGAGCAAGTCGAGCGGGTCCAGTTCGAAGTCATCGGGCAGTTCGCGGGGAAGGAAGTAACCATGAGCTTCGTCGTCGGGATGCTCCTCTTTGTCGCGGCCATCCTGGCCGCCATCGCCATCACTATGTCCTTCCTGAGCCGCAAGCCGCGCGCCGAGCCGTCAAGGGCCGTCGCGCCCCTGGCCGGGTCTGCGCACTTCGGCGTCATGAACCCTGAGACGCGCGCCCCCGACGCCCTGGGGCGGCTGCTGACCGTCCAGCCAGGCGAGACCATTATCACCGCCACGGACGACTACCTGCTCGTGCGCGGCGTGACGCGCCTGGGCGAGTTGACGCAGGTCGGCGGCGCAGACGAGTGGACGCCGACCGGGCGCGAGTTCCTGCTGGCCCAGTACGACGACGAGGCGGGCCAGCCGCGCGCCTTCGCCTGGCTGCCCACCGCCGAGGGGGGCGAGCTGCGGCTGTATCGCATGAGCCAGGAGAACGCGGCGGGCTGGACCCAGTTCCTGGCGGGGACGGACGACAAGCCCGGCCCCGCACGCGCCTTCGCCGACCTGGACCAGCGCCAGGACCTGGAAGGCGCGGACCTGGCAAGCGTCCGCTTCAGCAAGCTCGGCACGACGTGGCAGATGACCGACATCGGCCAGGCGTCCTACCGCAGCCAGGGCAGGTCAGCCAGTACGATGCGGTGCGGCTGTTTATCGAGCGCGCGCAGGCGGCGC
>CAZLBQ010000341.1:0-7055 GCA_964557745.1 uncultured Anaerolineales bacterium | reverse complement strand
CGAAGATGGGCAGCGTCAGGCCCGCCATGTCGCACGTCGTCCGGCTCGGCGGGTAGCAGTGCGTGCCCTCCATGCGGTTCCAGCCGTAGTTCTCGCCGCCGGGCGAACCGGCCGGCTGGAAGTCCACCTCCTCCCACACGTCTTGCCCAACGTCGCCGATGAACAGGTCGCCCGTTTGACGGTCGAACGAGAAGCGCCACGGGTTGCGCAGGCCCAGCGCCCAGATCTCCGGCCGATACCCACTGCGGTCGCGGAACGGGTTGTCGGGCGGGATGGCGTACGGGTCACCCTGGTCGACGTCGATGCGCAGGATCTTGCCCAGCAGCGTGCTCGGCTTCTGACCGTTGCCCTGTGGGTCACCGCCGCTCCCACCGTCACCCAGGCCGATGTAGAGATAGCCGTCCGGACCAAAGGCGAGTTGGCCACCGTTGTGGTTGGCGTAGGGCTGGGTGACAGTCAGCAGGATCTTGGCCGAGCCGGGGTCGGCGCGGTTGGGGTCGGCGGACACCTGGTAGCGCGCCACAACGGTGTTGCCCTGGCGGTTGATGTAGTTCACATAGAACAGGCCGGTGTCGCGGTAGCGCGGGTGGAAGGCCAGGCCGAGCAGACCCTGCTCGTAACCCGACGAGAGGACCAGGGTGTGGATGTCGAGGAACGGCGTGGGGTCCACGGCTCCGCCGCGCACAATGCGAATGACGCCCGCCTTCTCGACCACGAACAGCCGCCCGCTGCCGTCGCCGGCGTGGGCGACGCCAATAGGTTCGCTCAAGCCGCCCGCGACGGGGTCCAGGCGGATGGTGGTTCGCGCCGGGTCGAAGGTCGGAATGGGCGTGGGCGTAGCCGTTGGCGGCAGCGGCGTCGGCGTGAACGTCGGGTAGGGCGGCGTCGGCTCGACGTTGCGGGCAATGTAGGGCGCGATGACGACGCTCACCGGCGTCGCCGTCGGCTCCTCCTGGGGCGCGTCCGGGGCCACGCTAGGCCCGTGCGTCTGCCCGCCCAGCCACCAAGCGGCCAGGAGGACCACGAGCGCGAGGGGTAGAACTTGCTTCATCACCTTTTACCTTCTTCTGGTCTTAACCTGCACGATGGTCATGCCGAGCGCAGCGAGGCATGACAGTCGCAAGGTTCTTGCCGCAGCGCATATCGCTCCCGACCTGGCATTCTCAGGATGACAGTGTAGCGCCGACTTCAATCGGCTGTGCCTCGCAGTCCCCATAGCACGAACACGAACGGACGGCTTTTCGCAGCCTCACTCTACCGAGGGCCTAGAGAGTGCAGAGGCGCACGAGTTATTATTCCCTCCGCGTCCTCGGCGCCCTCCGCGGTGAGACCCGTTCCCTACTGACCACCGACTACTGCCCCCTGCCCCCTGCCCCAATCGTCCATTGGAAATCACCCCGCCTTGACGCCCCACGACGCCCATGCTAGACTGAGCGGCAGCGACCCACCCCCTTTGCGAGTGATTGTTATGTCAAATCTACACGGCAAGACTGTTGTCTTAGGGGTCACCGGCTCCATCGCCGCCTACAAAGCCGCCATCCTCGCCAGCCAGGCCGTCCAGGCCGGGGCCGAGGTCCACGTCGTGATGACTGAGGCGGCGACACACATGGTCGGCCCGCCGACGTTCGCTGCCCTCACCCACCGCCCGGTCGTCACCGACTTCTGGGAGACGCGTGGCACGGCCGACATCGCCCATGTCACCCTGGGCCGGGCCGCCGACCTCGTCCTCATCGCGCCCCTCAGCGCCAACACCCTCGCCAAGCTGGCCCTCGGCCTGGCCGACAACGAATTGACCGCCCTGTGCCTCTCGACCCGCGCCCCCCTCGTCCTCGCGCCCGCCATGGAGACGGGCATGTGGCAGCACCCGGCCACCCAGGCCCACGTCGAGACGCTGCGCGGACGGGGCGCGCATATCGTGGCGCCGGGCGGCGGCTACCTGGCGTCGGGCGCGAGCGGCCAGGGCCGGCTGGCGGACCCCGACGTCATCCTGGACGCGGCGCGCTACATCCTCGGCCGGGGCGGCGACCTCCAGGGTCGGCGCATCGTCGTCACGGCGGGTGGAACGCGGGAGGCCATCGACCCGGTGCGCTACGTCACCAACCAGTCGTCGGGAAAGATGGGGCTGGCGCTGGCCGAGGCGGCGCGCGACCGGGGTGCGCACGTGACCCTCATCCACACCACCGACGCCACGCCGCCCTACGGCGTCAGCGAGGTACGGGTCGTGTCCGCCGCCGACCTGGACGCGGCGGTCTTGGACCACCTGCCCGTCACCGATGCGCTCATCATGGCCGCCGCGCCCGCCGACTTCACGCCCGCCCGCCCGGCCGACCAGAAGATCAAGAAGACCCATGACAACGTGGGCGGGTTGACCCTCGAACTGACTCGGACGCGGGACATCCTGCGCGACGTGGCCGACTGGCGGGCGGCGCACGACACCGACCGGCGGCGCGTCGTGGTCGGCTTCGCCGCTGAGACGCAGAACCTGGTAGAGAACGCGCGCGCTAAGCTGGCGGCGAAGGACTTGGACTTGAACGTCGCCAACCCGGTGCCGCAAACGTTCGGCAGTGACCTGGTGCAGGCGACGCTCCTCTACCGCTCCGGGGCGGTCGTCCCCCTCGACCCCATGCCCAAGGATGACCTGGCCGACCGCATCCTGGACGAGGTCAAGACCCTCCTGCCGACCTAGCGGCCGCGTGGTCCACTCCTCACCGCCGAGGGCGCAGAGGGCGCAGAGGTATAAGAGTCATGATTCACTCCGCGTCCTTCGCGTCCTCTGCGGTGAGACACGGTCACGCGGGCCGTCCGTTACTCCCTCGGCGCGGCGCGGCCCATCCACTTGACGGCCAGGGCGTCCAGGAATCCCTCGCGGCGCAGCGCTTCCAGGATAAAGTTGACGCCGGTGAACGTGGCGTCGTTGTCCTTGCGCACGGCGATGACGTAGAACTCGTCGGCGATGGGCAGGCCGACCGGCGTGACCTCCGGCCCGGCTTGCAAGGCCGTGACCATGTCCAGCAACCCCGCGTCTACCTGACCCGCCTTGACGACGCCGATGACGTCCTCCGGCGTAGGCAGGCGGGCGATGCTTGCTGGCGCGGGCTTGAGCCGCCGCGCCGCCACGTCCCCCGACGAGCCAAGCTCCACCGCCAGCCGCTTCACCGTCTCCGGCGCCGGCTGACCTGTCCGCACGACGAGGACAGGGCCGGCGTTGAAGTACGCGCCGGTGAAGCGCAGGTCCTCGGTCAGGCGCGGGTCGTAGGGGAAGGCCGAGATGACAACCTCCAGCTTGCCGGTGCGCAGGCCGTCGGCCAGGCCGTCGTAGGAGGTCGGGATGATGGCCGCTTCGCGCCCCATGCGCCGCGCAATCTCCTCCGCCAGGTCCACATCGTAGCCCTGGGCGGGTGTGTCGGGCCCGGTGTAGAACTCGAAGGGAACAAAGCTGGGATCCATACCGACTCGCAGCGGTGGCAGGGCGACCGGACCGGCCGGGCCGCCCCCGCCAAAGGTCCGCTCGGTCCGAGCCAGGGCAAAGACGGTCAGTAGCAGCAGCAGGACGCCGAACAGCCAACCATCGCCCCGACGGCGCCTCACGGCCGCGTCCCCGGTAGGCTGGACATATCGGTGGTCAGGGGGAAGGCCTCATCGGCGCGGCCGGTCTCGGCGTAGCGTTGCAGGGCGATGTAGAGCGGGCGCGGCGCGAAGTCCTCGTCGAGCAGCGCCCAGTTGTCCTGGTAGGTACGGCTCGGCCACGGGAAGCGGAAGGCCCAGATGGCGAGCGAGGGACACCAGTCCCAGCCGCGCGCCAGGTCGAGGGCTTGCAAGGTGTACTGGATACGCTGCGCAGGGTGGACAGCCTTGGTCCAACGCGGGTGGTCGTTCCAGCCCGCCTCGGTGATGGGCGAGGGCTTGGCCGCGTCGCCGTAGCGGGCCATGATGGCGCGCAGCAGCTCGACGCGGCGGAAGTTGACGACGTCCGGGCTGGGCGGGTCGTCGGCGGGAAAGCGCCAGCCGTAGGCGTGCAAGGCCAGGCCGTCGAAGACATCCCCCGCCCCCGCCTGATACATGCCTTCGAGGAACGCGAGGTCACTCATGGCGGCCTCTTCGCCGGGCCGGGCGAGCGTCGGGGCCAGGCCGGCGGCCAGGATGGGCAGGTCAGGGTTGACCGCCTTGGCGGCGCGGTAGGCGGCGGCCAGCAGGCGGGTGTAGGCGGCGGGGTCTGGCTCCCGCCCGCCCCACTCGAAGGCCAGGTTCGGTTCATTCCAGATCACGAGCGCGGCGACACGGCCCCGGAAGTGGTCGGCGAAGGCAGCGACGAAGGCGGCGTAGTCGCCAAAGCGCGCCTCGTCCAGGTAGCGCGTCGTCGTCTGCGGCGGGCGCGCCCAGTCGGGGACGTAGTCGAGGCGGGCAATGACCTGCAAGCCCTGGCGCTGGGCGTGGTCAACGATGAGGTCGGCGTGCTGCCAGTCGAAGACGCCGGGGCGCGGCTCGCTGTAGGCCCACGGGAAGTACTCGACGATGGTCGTCGCGCCCATCTGGCGGGCCATGACCAGCGTCTGCTTGATCTTCCACGGCTCCGGCTCGTCGGTCAGGCGGGTGTGAACGGCCAGTTGCGGGACGGCGGTGACGATGGTCTGCTGCGGGCCTAGCTCGGTCGGGATGAAGCCGGGCGGGCCGAGGCCCAGGAGCAGGAGGGCCAGGGCGGCGAGGCGGACCGGAACTTTGAGGAGTGGTAGCAGGTTGAGGGGCTGAGGGGGAACAGGGTAGTATCGCATCCGGGACTACGGGGGCGGCGGCGCGGCCGGCCCGTCTCACTGGCGGCGGAGGAGGGTCTTGAGAGTGGTCTGCCAGCGCGTGACCGCGCTCTCGGCGGCGATGGCGGGCCGCATGGCTTTGGTCGTGTACTCCTTCGTCAAGTTCGCGCCCTTGCCCGCGTAGCCCTGCGCCAGCGGCATCCACAGCTTGAGCTTATTGCGCAGTACTTCGGCGCCGAAGCCGAGGCCAAACATGAGGGCGACCATGATGAGCAGGAGGGCGCTCATCTCGACAAACAGGATGATGATGGCGACGGTGAACCAGAATTCGAGGCTGAGCATACCATCCTCCGGGTGGGACTGACGGGAGGATTATAGCGCACTTTAGCGGTGGGGGCAAAAGACAAAGGGCGAGCCGCTGAGAGTCGGCTCGCCCACCACAAGGGAGGTCGCTACAGGGCGCAGGACGCCCTGTATGGTATCCGAAGCGAGGGACGAGGTATGCCTCTCCCATCCCGGCGCTGCATGCGGCGCCGCCCGAGGCCGTCTAGCAGGCCGCCAGGGCCAGGTCGAGGGCCGGGTCATCCTCGCATTCCATCTCGTCGGCCACGTCGGCCTTGAGGAAGGTCATGCTTAGGATGCCGCCGAGGCAGTAGACGACGCTGTCGGCCACCGAGATGCGGGCGGGGAGCGCGACGCGCGCCTGGAAGCCCTGCGCGGCGCTGCCGATGACCAGGGTGTACTCGCCGTCCAGCCGCATATCGAGTTCGTCGATGGGCGTACGCGGGGCGGGCATCTCGATGACGACACAGTCGTTTTGTTCAAACACCATCGGGGCGGCCATGCGCCGGGCCGTCAGGCTGCGCTCGATGGCGGCGGTTAGCTGGTCCAGGACGCTCGTCTCAGGAGAAAGGGTGAGTGACATGGGTCGTGCTCCTTACGCGCAAAGATCGAATAGGAAACCTGTAAACAGTGTAGACGCTTGAGGCTAATGCAAGATACGTGCCAGATTACCTACTGGTTCCCATTATACGGATATTTCGGCTCACTTTCGGACACTGCGCCGACATGGGGCCGACGTTGCGCCGACGAGTGGGCTACTTCCTACAGTCTATCAGACCCCGCTTTTAGTTACGCGTTGAGCCGTGCTATTATGTGCGCTTGACGCGGGCGGTTTTTACGTCTTCCGCCCCTCATCCCCTTGCCCTTCTCCAACAGGGCGGGAAGGAGTGAACCGCTCCCCTCTAGCGGGGCTGGGGTGAGGGACGACCTCTACCCCCAGTATACACGCGCTGGACGGTCGCCGCTGTGACAGCTTGCCTACCGACGGTGTGAACTTCGTCACTTCGCATGACCACCGACAGCCGACGCGAGTCGGCGCTACAGAGCACAAGGAGACCAGCTTATGACAACCCCTACCACGCCTACCCGCCCCCTGCCTGCGCCGGCGGCCATCCTGGCCGACATGGACGCGGCGTACCAAGACCTCAAGGCCGCGCTGGCCGGCCTGACCGACGCCGAGAAGCAGACCCCAGGCGCGGCGGGCCGCTGGCGCGTCAAGGATGTCCTATCGCACCTGGCGCGCTGGGACGATGTGGCCTATCAGGAGATGACGCTGGAACTCCAGGGGACGCCGAGCGGCATCGACTACAACAACTACCTGGAGACGAACGACCGCTGGGAGCGCGAGGACTGGGACCGCCCGCTGGCCGAGGCCGAGGCCCACTTCGAGGCAGCGCACGCGCGGGTCATGGACTTGCTGCGCGGCCTGCCCGACGCGCAGTGGACGCGACCTATCCGCGCCTGGGCCAAGCACGCCGTCTGGCACCACTACCCGGAGCATACGGCGTGGATCCGGGAATGGCGGGCGGCGGAAGGCAGCACGCCGTAGGCGGTCGGGGCGAGGCATGCCCCGCCGGAGCGGGGGTCGGCAGCAGGCAGCATTGCCCCACAGACCTGACAGGTTTTCAAAACCTGTCAGGTCTGCTTCCATCTACCGCCTTCCGCCTTCCGACTACTGCCCGCTGCCTGCCGCCGACTGGAGTCAGCGCTACGGGGCGGCCTCGGCGGTGAGGACGGCGGCGCGGCGGGCGCGGACCTGGATGCCGTGGCGCGGGCGCAGCGTGATAAGCGGTTCGAGGGCGATGGGGTGGCCGGGGACGACCTCGACCTCGTAGGCCTGGGCCAGCGTCGCCAGGACGAGGGTGGCTTCCATCAGCGCGAAGTTGTTGCCGATGCTCTGGCGCGGCCCGCCGCCAAACGGGAAGTAGGCGTAGCGCGGGCGGGCGGCGGCGCGCTCCGGGGCGA